>NZ_JBQYLI010000022.1:0-82977 GCF_052690465.1 Sunxiuqinia sp. A32 | reverse complement strand
AGTTTATCGACGACAACGATATGAAACATGTTCGTGGAGCGCCGTATCATCCGCAAACACAGGGAAAGATTGAACGACATCACCGAACGATGAAGAATGTTGTCAAGCTGGAGAATTACTTTTTCCCTAACGATTTACGTGTGAAACTGAAAGCCTTTGTAGATTATTACAACAACCAACGATATCATGAATCGTTGCAAAATGTTACTCCGGCTGATGTGTATTTTGGGCGAGTAAATCAATTACTTGAACGTCGGAAACAAATCAAAAATGAAACGTTAAAAGAAAGGAGTAAAAATCAAATCAGAGCTGTAATTAAAACCTAACTATTGAAAACTCGAATGAGTTTCCAACAGTTCATTAAAATCATTTACATAAAATTTTCAAACCTGAAAAGTATCTCTTAAATTTAGATCAAAATGTGTCCAAATGCATTTGAAGTCAAACACTAACAAATCAGAAGAAATTATATTTTTTTTATTTATAAGGTAATTGGTGATTATTTCTTCTTTCTAAAAAAACATGGATACTCAAATCTTTCCAAATACTAACCCATCAAAGACACCACCACCTAAATACCCCCATCTATACACCACCATAAAGTATCAGACACCATTAAACAAAAATTTACCCGAAAATTTTACGAAGGGTACTGTACCCCATATTTAGATTATTCAGGTGGGGGGTATTAAGACAGGTTACCCATCCATCCACCCATGGGGAAGGTTGGGGGGACGGTGGTGTCCACAGACAGGTGGTGTCTTGTCGGTTGGGGTTTACTATTTTGGATCATAGGGTAAACGTTAACGGTTTGGTGGTGTCGGGTCAATATGTATCTTTTTAATAATAAATGTCCTAACATTCTGGATTCCAGATTATTACCAGTATATTTGTAGTAGGGTATAAAAGTAAAAACTTTATATCAGATTTAATAATCTTAAATAATAACAGATATGGGGTCAACGATTGGATACTATATGAGAACTTCGACATATTTGAACTCGTTGGGTAATCAGGTTGATAGGATTGAAGATGGTTGGAAGGTGTATGAAGACCGTGGTGTTAGTGGACGGGTGATGTTTAGTGACCGTCCTTCAGGTAAAAAACTACTTCAAGACATCGAACGGGGTAAGATTAAAGAAGTGATTGTGTTACGTATTGACAGGTTAGGTCGTAACACCACCGATATATTGAACACTATAAACCACATCCACCAATTTAAAGTCCCTATAACGTCAAAAACAGAAGGTATAACAACACTTGACGAGTATAGTAAACAAACACCCATGACGGGATTGATGATTAACCTGTTGTCCTCGTTGAGTGAATTTCAATACCACCAAATTAGGGAACGTACAATGTTGGGGGTTGAAAGAGGTAAACTTGAAGGAAAGTATCGAGGTCATAAACAAGGGTCAGTCGAAACACTTGAAAAATTTAAGTCCAAACCAAAGGTGAAAAAGATAGTGGAACTGTTGGATGAAGGTATTGGAATCCGTAAAATATCCCGTGTCGTTGGGTGTTCCCCCAATTACATCTACAAAGTGAAGGAAAAATTTGGTTTATCCTGATTTAAAAAGTGTTTATTTGACTGCAAATAAGGTATTTAACCCAATAAAAATATAAAGTTATAAACGTTATACTGATAAAACGGTGGTGTCGGGTGGTGTCAGGGGTAATTGGAGAGGAAAATAAGAAGATAACACCAATTGAAATAGTAATATTAGTAGTAGTAATCTATTAATAATTAACTAATTGTAATAATATTAGTAGTATTCTATAATTAATGGTTCCCTATATAGTATTTTAATTATCTAATTACTTCTATATTGATTATTACTACTACCACCAATACATAATGATACCAATAGGAGAACACCTATATATAGGGGACAGTTAATTTAACTTCAAATCAATGTAAGTTATTGAATAATAGTAGTTAACACCAATACACCCGATTTTGATGGTCGAAATTTTTGATCTGAGTCCGATGACAACTTAATTGGCGTGACATCATCGGTGTAATCATCATGAAAACAACCATTTATAACCCGTAGGGGATGTGGACCCGACTGAAGAAGGTTCAGGGTCTTCGACAAGTTAATTGGCGGGACACCACCAAATCGGTATCATTGGTCAGGTGGTGTCGGTTACCCAAAAAATCAATTATATGGTTCCGAAAATCAGGTAGTAAGGTTTATATTTGTTGGTGGATAGTTACAAGTGTTTTGGTTGACTATTTACGACCAACATGAAATATTAGAGGTTGGGTGGTGTCCTGAAATTAGTACTAAAATACTGATTATATATACATTACAACGGTGGTGTCAGGGACGAAGGTTCAGTTCCACACATCTCCACCAAGAAATGTAAATCACTGTCATTGAGTGATTTACATTTTAAATTTATCTGTTTAATATACATGCAAACACTGACAGACATTTAACAGACATGAAAAGAACTAAAATTTGCATACTCCACAAGTTGAACGATTGCCGTGGTGATCAAAAAAACACGGCTATCGTAAAACCGGGCGACCGGGTAAAATATAAATTACCTAATACTTCTATTTGCCTGATCCTATTTTATAAGAGACGGCGTAACAGATAACATCAGGTAAGCCCAATGCTGCCCCACAGAACGATCGCCTCCTTTTAGAATTTCCATCGAATCGCCAGCAAACATCGTTGAGTAACCAAGCGTAATTGACGTGAACGGATTTACGATCCATTTACCGGAAAGGTCGAGCTCGGTACCCAAATAATTAGAAGCATCAGCAGCAACTTCGGCTGCGGCTCCAAAATAATGCAGATGCGCATCAAATACAAACTGATCTTTCGCGTACTTGTATTTCAAATAAATATCGTTTAATCCCACCGATCCGATGTGACTGCCAACATAGAAATAATCCATAAAACCATTAAATTTATGGTTGGTTCCGTATAGTGGCGTAAACGATTTATATTTATCTGTTTCGTTGTAATCGGTTCCTGAAAGACGTTCATATCCCACAACAAAGTTTTTAAAAGCGGCTTCAAATAATAAGTTCAATGCGCTAATCTCTGCTCCCGAAACATGTTTTCCGGTTTGCAAATAAAGATTACCGGCCAGTTTTACCTCTTCAATATTGGTGGTATATCTTCCACCAATGGTTTGACTGTATCGATTTTTCTGTTCTACCTCTTGCATATACGGAACTCCGTTGTTCAAAAGCATCAAACTCAGTGCACTCTTCTCCCAGCTTTTATTAAACCACAGAAACTGAAGGTCTTTGTAAGCGTCAGGCCCATTGTAAATGTCATCGGTGATGTTGCTGTTTTCGTTATGTGCAATACCAAAATGCAGTTTTATTTCGTCTTCGTATTTAAAAATGGCCAGGTCGTGCGAGCGTGCCTGCTGAGCCCAACCCACGTTTCCAAAAATACGATGGTCATCGTAAACTACTTCCTGCCGTCCTGCTTTCAGTGAAAACTGAGGCGTAAATAACACCTCGGCCCATGCCTGGTGAACCGAAATTGAAAAATCTTCGTTGCCCACCAATTGCGGCTGACTCCCCCATTGCCTGACATCTTGTAATACCAGGCTGGTATTAATGTATTCGTTTTTGAACATGGCATTTAGCCGTGTACGTTGCGAGGTAATCAACGATGCTTTTTGATCTTCAACAGCAAGCGATTTGTAGCCCCGGCTCAATTCGGTTCGAGGCCTGTATTCTCCCGATAGTGAAAACTGTGCTTTTGCAGCAAAAGAAACACTCATAATCACTATTACCAAAATGGCAATTCTGGAATTATTCATAATTTTCGAGATTAGGTTTTATTATTCCTGCAACTTTACAACAGCATCGTAAGTTTTCTCACGTTCTTCCGCTTCTTCCATCCATTTTGGAACGATGGTTTTCAGGAAATCCTGTTTTTCTTCGTTCAGTTTTTTCATATCCAGTCCGATAAACTCCTGTGCTTTTGCTTTGCTTGAAATATCAGGATAAGGAATAGCCTTGTTAAATCCAAGATCTGCCAGTAAGCGTGCCATCTCAATTCGTGTTTCCTGGGCAATGGTAATTCCGGTTGAAATTACACGACCTACTTCAACAGGCGAATGGAACGATCCTCCATGACTGGCCGCAGCGTAATCCCAGCGCCATTGAGCATGACGTATTCCGGTTAAAATATCTTTCATTTGAGTTTCGCTGGCTCCGAGATCCCAGGCCTTTTTGGCCTCAACATGGGCACGAACCAACAATTCTTCCAGCTTGTCACGGTTTTCAATAATTTTATCCTGACGCTCATACACATTAGCCAATAAAGTTCCTGCCTCTTCGCGGTGGCAAACCTGGCACGAGTTGGCAATATTGTTTAGCGGCGACTGCATATGATGGTCGGTAAATTTCTGTCCTCCCTCGCTCTTGTATGGCAAGTGGCAATCGGCACACGATACTCCGCGTTGAGCATGTATTCCAGTCATGTAGATTTCATATCCCGGATGTTGCGCTTTCAGCATTGGTGCTTTGCTCATGGCATGTGTCCAGTCGCTAAATTCCATATTGTCGTAATATTCTTCCATTGCCTCAGCACTAAATCCGTTGTCCCATGGAAAAGTAAGATACTGGGCACCATCCACTTTTTTCTTATTGAAATAATATTCAACATGACATTGAGCACATACCAAACTGCGCATTTCCTGGTGGCTGGCTTTTGTAACATCTTTACCCATGCGTTCAAAAGCTTCTACCAAAGCAGGGCGAGTAATCGTTAGGTTCATTGTTTCATTATCATGACAATCGGCACAACCGATCGGATTTACCACCTCTGCTCCTAATTCGGCCCAGGCACCGGTGTAAAACTGAGCCACTCCACGTTCATTCATCAGCCGTGGTACATCAGGGCTTTTACAAGTCATACAGGTTGCCGGCATCGGTCCCTCTGAAGGTTTTTTGGGCGCACCGGTGCGCAATGTATTTTGAATATCAGTTATTGCATAATAGTGACCTCGTCCTTGATTATAATCCTTCGAGAAGCCATAACCGGCCCACAGAACAACCAGTCTTGGATCAACTTCAAGCATGTCGATCATGGCATTACCGTTATATTTACTCCGGTAGCTGGTATCAGCCGTTCCGTAATACGATTGAAACTCGCGGGGATAATTCTGTCCCCACACTTCATTTCGTGGTTCGAACTTGCCAATTTCTGCTTTCGGAACATTAACGTAAGCCGCTTCAGTTCTTCGCTCAACAATTGATGAAGCGAGTAATCCGAGGAAGAAAACCACAACAACAGTTGTTAGAAAAAATACCCACGCCAGCCAGGGGCGTTTCTCGGTTAGTTTTTGTTTTGCACTCATGATTCTGTTTTAGTTATTTTTTATGTATTGTTTTATCCAGTTCGGAACAGGGCTCTCGGGCAGTGGTACGCGGGCATTGGGTACACTCGAGATGCTATTTACACGTCCATGTGGTACTTTGCGATGACATTCAACACATCGCCTGTCTTCGCGATGAGCTTTGTGTGCTTCAACATTTCCAACCAATTTGGGATCTTCCAACAATTTCTGATGACAGCGTATACAATTATTTTGGACTACTTCAGCCCCTTCTTCATGAATATAGATTACCTGAGGCTCTTTCCTTAAAGTGAAAATTGTAGCGTGACGCAATCCATCCTTCGCTTTAAAATAATATTTGTTGAATACGTTATTGTGCGGAACATGGCAGTCGTTGCAGTGGGCAACCTCACGATGAGAACTGTGCGTCCAGGTAGCGTATTGCGGTGCCATAATATGGCAGTTGGTACAGGTCTCAGGTCGGTCGCTAAGATATGAGTGTGCTTTTGAAACATAAAGCAGAAATAAAACCAGACCTGCAAATATGCTTAAAATGAAAATTACCGGAAGCTGCCATTTTTTAGGAGGAAGTAGTTGTTTTAACATAGCAATTGGTTGATCAAACTTTTATGCAGTAAATATCTTTTGAATCATACATAAATTTTGTACCAAATGTTACAATTCCGCAATATAAAATTTGGATATATTACATTGCATTCTGAAACCTGATTCCGAAACTCAGGTTAAATTGACTGCTTGGTTTAATTGAAAATATTGCTTTGGGAGAAATTTTACTAAAATCGCTGTCTCATACAGAAACAGCACTACTCAAAAACTATAAAAAGCGAATCGGTTAATCTGACTCGCTCTTCATTTTTAGCTGATACTAATTTCTGGTAAGTTTTCCTGTATATCGGCAAATTTCACCATCGGTTGAAATTCCTTCCAATACAACATGATAATCATTTGGCATATCTGCAGTATAAAACTTAACATGAGCAACGCCAGTGCTATCCGTATCGATACCGGGATTCCAATAAATCGTGGTCCTATAATCCGGTTGTGAGTTGTTACGCACGCTTTCTACTTGATATTTGGGAACATAAAACTCAGATTTTTTTTGATATCCCATAGGCATTATACGCTCGGTATTAACGGCAAGTTCAAGATTTAGTCCACGCTCTGCACCTCTTCGTAGGGTAATTGCAACAGCTCCATTTGCACCTCTGGATCCAAACATCGCTGCTTTCGAATCTTTAAATACCGCTACCTCCTCGATATCACGCGCAGTAAATCCTTTCACGAAATCAATCTCAGCAACAATCCCATCAATTAGCACAATTGCATCACCAAAACTTCGAACCATAACATGATCCCCACTTACGTTTACACCAGGAAGTCTGTCGATCAAATCCATTGCACCCATAGAAGGGTACTTGTCAACATCCTCCCTCGAAAGTTTAGCCGACTCTGCCCCTGAATAGTAAAATTTCTTTACATTCTTTTCCTTTTCTTCCGCTGTAACAGTTACTTCATCCAAATTGATAACTCGCATACCTCCCTCGTAAAAATATTTTTCTTTGCTCTGCTGAAAATATTCTTCAGGAATTTCCACCTTCCTGGCCCGGGGTATTGGAATAAAGCATTTGGGATCCTCAAAAGTTAATATTTCCGGAACAACCTTCACTTCTGTCAAGCTCTTTTTTCTTTCTGCTTTCACCATAAAGTAAGTGCTATCTGGAAATTCGAGCCCATCAAAATAATACCTTCCCTCGTCGTCAGATTTAGTCTTTCTGAATATGTCTTTATAATCCGAATACAAATAGACGTCGTTAGTCTTTGGAGCTTTTCCAAATGTATTTTTAAGCCTTCCAGATATAACCTGACTTGCTTCCATATAATGGGTTGGCGGAAAAATTTCACCTTTAAGTACATCCTCAGTTTTAAAACGCCTCCAGCCCTGAGTCAACATTAGCAAATCTAATTTTTCCTCTCCCACATGTGACTGATCAGTAAAATAAGACGCAGGCTCTTCAATGTATCCTTTTATATCGGAGGACAGTAATAAGTTGCTAATAATATTGTCAGTAAGGGTATCTTGTTTCACTGTGCGACTATCGGTCACACTTAGTGAGAAATTGCCTACAACAGGTTCTCCATCGGATGATTTTACTGCAATATCCAACCGAACTGGTTCACGTCTGCCATATACACGTTTATCGCTTTGAAGATTAACTATTGGGAATGCTTCTGGTATTTTAAAGAATAGTCTCTCAGCGTACACTTTACTGGCTATATCTACTATAGAAAAAGTGACAATTCCTGCAGGAAACAAGGATTCATCAATTTGACCAGACATTAAATCGCCCAATGGCTGCAGAGCGTAAACCATCCCTCTCACATGTGCCAAAATGAACAATGAATTATTCGGCACATCAGACTGATTATATACCTGATACAATATCTTTCCTTTACGACTTACCAAATGTATTCCAATGCCTTTTTCCTCCAACTTTGGCAAATAGAACCGTCGCTCAACTCCATTCCCCATTTTCACCAACGCATAATACCTTTCACCAGCATTTGGTTTAAATACACACTTCCCCATCCCATTATGCCAGGTTGAAAATTCGGTGACCAACTCATCATCATTTGTAAAAATTTTTCCACTAATCTCAACCGACAAGCCATCTGCACCGATTGCTTTTACTCCAATCACTTGCATGATATCGGGCAGTAAATTGCCGCCTTCAGGGAAAAACTGAACATCAAAATCTTCACTAAACTCGGGGATAAACAATTTCTTATTCCACTTTAGAGCATCTTCGTTTATCGAAACTTCAATATATTTATTAGGAATATTTTCAGAATCAATTTCCATCTGATAGGATATTATTCCTTCTGAATCAGTGGTAAATGATAATTTATCCTTTTTAGCGTTCTTCCAACTTTCGTTAAGAACAACGTCTTTTCTACGTAATGGTGTGAATTCCGAATCCTTAAAACTAATACTAACCGGGACTTTCCCATTATTGACAATACCATAATTAATCTCGCACAAAACCTGATCGTCAATGGTATTTCCAATGTATATATTTTTGCTGAAGTAGAAATCGGATGGTGTATTTTGCATCCAATTTGTATATGCACGTAATGCATAATAACCTGTCGAAAGTTCAGGTTTTAACTTGATATTTCCTGCAAAACCACAGGAATCTTTACGTACTTTAATTCTGGAAATTAGCGAATCTGATTTATTAACAAGCTCTACATAAAGGTAATTACTTAACGAATTTGGAGTATTTAATGCCGCATTCACCAAATATCCCTTGAACCAAATATCTTCACCAGCACTATAATACGGCTTATCTGTTTGTAAATAAACTTTTTCCTGTAAACTATTACTTAAATGCTCAGTAAACTGACTAAATACGAATTGTTCAAAATCCGCTAAATCTGACTTGGGTGTGAAGGATACAAATAAAATCGACAGAAATATTGCGTACACAAACCGTTTCATACATGCTGTTATTTAGAGATAAAATCTACTTGTATTAACCTTTGTTTTTCAGAAATGGGGCTCACGACAACATCACAACTACCATGCCAAACAAACTTATAATTAACCAACTAGATTAATCAGCATTCTTTAAAAGGCACCTTCGACTTCCTCAATTCCATACAAAAATATTATTCTGAAAAATCGATGTCATTACTCTTACAAGTAAGCAGCAATATTTACTCATTGAATTTTTATAGGAAATCAAACATTTATCTTTTCAATAGCAAGGATGCCGATAATCAATATAATTGTGTTAAAACAGATGTGTTCGATTTTCTATTTTGGCATCTATCAACAAGAATTGAATTCAATCAATACCAAATCACTAAAGGCATAAAAGTCTAAACAAATATATTAGGCACCAATAACTCACTGGTCTTCCTAATTCTTTCCTCATCGCAAAAACCATCTTTCTCAATGGCATATTGAACAACACCATAGAAGGTCGCTAAAAACATCTCTGCAACCCATGGAATATCTTCCTTCTCTACCGAGCTGTATTCTCCGGAATCATACCCATCTTCAAGTATTCCTATTATGTAAGATTGCTCAAATTCCATCATTTGCAAAAAGTACTTCTTCGATACACCTAGAAAGTCATTATCTTTTTGAATTAATCGATAGAGATTAACTTTACTAATCACTTCCCGATAAAACTCCATGGTATAGGTTTTTATCTTATCAATTAGTGATTTCTGCTCTTCCACCCGATCTTTAACAAGCTTTCTCAAATTGGTCATTTCCATAAAAATAACGGCATCATACACTTCGTCCTTACTTGTAAAGTAATGATAAAGTGTACTTTTAGCTTTGCCACACGATGCAGCAATTTCATCCATCGTTGTCTTTTTCAATCCAAATTGTTGAAACAACTTCTGTGCATGAACTAAAATATCCTGCTTTGCAATTTCATCTTTATTCATCATTTCCGACCAATATAGTTTTCCAGTAGTGAAACACGATAAAATAATAATCAGTTCCAAATATTTGAAAGAAAAAGTATCCAGCAGAGATAAATATCAATTTATTGAAATAAAAAAAAGCGACTGATTCCAGCCGCTTAATCAATAGCCATATTTGATAATTTCTATTTCAACCATTTGTCCAACCAATTCTTAAATACCCGTTGCCACAAAATTCCATTTTGTGCACTGGATACCCAATGATTTTCTTCCGGGAAGAATAAGAACTGAGCTGGAACATCGCGTAAAACTGCAGCATTAAATGCTCCCATTCCTTGTGTATACGGGATTCTTAAGTCTTTCTCTCCGTGGATCACCAGTATTGGAGTATCCCATTTCTCAACAAACAAATGAGGTGAAAATCCATAAGATCTCTGTGCTGCCTTATTTGACTTGTCCCAATACGGACCACCGATATCCCAATTCTCAAACCACATTTCTTCGGTTGTGACATACATTTGATCAAAGTTGAAGATCCCACAATGCGAAATAAATGCTTTAAAACGTCCTTCGTGATGTCCAGCCAGGTAATTAACAGAAAAACCACCATAGCTGGCACCGACAGCTCCCAATCTGTTTTCGTCAACAAATGGCTCTTTTGCAAGTTCATCAATTGCCGAAAAATAATCCTGAATATTTAAACCACCGTAGTCTTTGCTTATTTGCTCCAACCACTCCATTCCAAAGCCAGGTAAACCTCGTCTATTTGGTGCAACAATAATGTAATCATTCGCAGCCATCATTTGGAAATTCCAGCGGTAAGACCAAAACTGACTAACAGTTCCCTGAGGTCCTCCCTGACAATATAAAAGGGTCGGATATTTTTTGTTTGGATCAAAGTGTGGAGGATAAATCACCCAAACCAACATATCCTTATCGTCAACTGTTTTCACCCATCGTTCCTCAACCTTTCCCATTTCCAGCTGGTCAAGTATTCCCTGGTTCACTGTTGTCAATGCTTGATCTTTGCCATTTGTAGCATCAACTACATACAATTCGGCAGGTTGTGACATTGAAACTTTTTGAGCCACCAACTTGCCTCCCTCAACTTCAATAACTGATTGGTAGTTGTGAACACCATCAGTCAATCTTTCAATTTTTCCATCTGTTAAATGCAGCTGGTAAATTTCATCGGTAGCATGAATATCACTAATAAAGAATATTGAATTACCATCTTTTGACCAACTCAGACCTCCTGCATTTTGCTCCCAACCTGCTGAATAATTAGTTTTTTTGCCAGTTTCCATATCCATGACAAACAACCTGGTTTGATCTGACTCATATCCATCGCGCTCCATACTTGTCCATGCCAATTTCTTACCATCAGGAGAAAACACGGGACTTTTGTCATAGCCCATCATTTTTTCAGTCAGATTGATGGTTTCAGCTGTTTTCAAATTATATTGATATATGTCGGTGTTTGTAGAAAGCGAATATGCCTTACCTGTTAGCTTCTTGCATGAATAAACAATGCTTTGCCCATCAGGGCTCCAGTTAACTTGCTCCAACCCATCAAATGGTTTGTCAGGAGTGTCAAACTTTTCACCTTCCAAAATATCTTTCCCATTGGCAATTTTTCCATCTCCATATTCACTCACAAAAATGTGGTTGTATGTATAGTCATGCCAACTATCCCAGTGGCGATACATCAAATCATTTTCAATACGGGCATTTGCTTTGGGTAAATCAGGAAATAAATCATGAATATCATCGTCCAACTTAACTGCTTTTGCATAGAATATATGTTTCTGATCAGGTGAATATTTAAAACCGGAAATTCCCCCCTCAACTTCAGTTATCTGAATCGGCTCAGTTCCATCAGGATTAATTTCCCACAATTGAGTATCTCCAGATTCTGCAGACAAGTATCCAATCTTTTGTCCATCAGGTCTCCACATTGCACCACTCTCTTTAGCCTGAGTATCTGTTATTCTTGTGGATTCTCCACCATCAACAGGAACTGTATATAAGTCTCTGTATGATTTATTCTCCTCAATATTATAATAGGTTACCGTATATAAAACGGTCTGCCCATCAGGTGAAAGTTCAGCACCACCAACCCGACCAAAAGACCAGAGCACTTCGGGTGTCATAATGTCTGAGTTAAGAACTGGTGTTTCCGGCACATAGTTTTTTTGCTCTTCCGTCATTGATTCTTGATTTGCGCAGGCCACCATAAAAATAGCCATACCGATAAATAATAAAATTCTCATAAATATGTAAGTTTTCAGTTGTGTATACTAAGTCTACGTACAGGGTCTGAAAATTACACTTTTGAATAGAATAATAAAAGATCATTTATCCACAAAAAAACACCTGCCCTAAACAGGACAGGTGCTATCATAACCAATTGCTGACACCAACCATCAATAATGGTAAACTCCGGTGTAATTAAAACTATCTCCTTCAAAATCTTTTCCTGTAACTTTAAACTGGACAGAATCCTGACCTAAGATTTGAATACTTGATAAATCAAAAGTCACAAGAGCTGACATGTTGTATCGTGGCTCATCGTCCCTGTTATTATGTCTTAGTTCAAGTTCTATTGGTTCATCTTCAGCTGTCAATTCTCCAGGTGCTTTAACCAAATTAACGTAATGAGTCATGTAATTTCCATAGTAGTCTAACTCAAACGTCAATAGATTATTTGCTTTCCAAACATCGTGAACGTGTATTGGATCATTTCCGATACTATCCTCAGTTGCAGCCGTAATGTTGAAAATTCCCTTGTACAAGATATCTTTAACTGAATTAACCTTGATGTAATATTCTTCATTCTCCTCATCAACAAACTTGTCTCCCAGTATTGTATAATTCACTAATACCCTGTCAAAATCGTTCAAGTACTGCCATGAGGAATATCCACTAACCGGGTATAAGACAGAGCCATCGTCCATTTTAATAGTAATATTAGAACTATCTGACTCATCGACTTCTACTAAGCCAAACCCAACCCAAAACTTACCTAACGAATAGTCGTCATCGTCATGCAAATCACAACTAAACATGCTAACCATGAATAATCCGATTAAGCCAAATTTTAAAAACCTTTTCATATTTCTTCTCCTTTTAAATTGTTTTTTGAAAGATTACAAGAACAGGTAAAAGGTTGCGTGGACTGCAAAAAATCTATTAATATTTATAAAATTCATGACAAAATAAATTGATGAAAAAAATGGCATGACGTTTGATATCTATTTTTCTATATATTTATATATATTATATTTGAAAAATGAAATCGATAGGATCATATGAAGAATTAAAGAGCCACTTGAAACAGGAGAAAACATTGTGGCTACTCATTTTCAAAAAAGGAATGGAGCAAAGTGATCTTGCTTTGGAACGCGTTCAGAATATAGAAAAAGGAAGCACAACAGTTTATTATGCAGATGTAAATTTGGTAAAAGACATACATCCTGTATACAATATCACAACTGCTCCTAGCTTATTACAATTTAAAGATGGCAAGCTTACAAATGTGGTTAAGGGTGCTCAAACGAGCGATCAATACGAAAATCTTTTATCAGGAAACTCGTATGTAAACAACGCAGAACAAAAGAAAAACAAGACGGTTATTGTGTATACAACACCAACTTGCAGCTGGTGCAATACACTTAAAGGTTATCTTAGATCTGCTCAAATCACATTCAAGGAAATTGATGTGAGCAGAGATCAAAATATGGCGCAAAAAATGGTTCAGAAAAGTGGTCAACAAGGGGTACCACAAACAGAAATAAATGGTCAAATGATTGTTGGTTTTGACCGAGATCGTATCAATAAATTATTGGAAATTAATTAAAAATCATATCATGAAAAAAATGCTATTCACAATGACTTTGGCTGCTATGCTTTTTGCAGGATGTAATTCAAATGCCAAAGACAACAAATCACAAGGTGAGACCCAAACTGCTACTGAAAGTTCAACAAAATCTGATGACGGCGGAACACTAATGCTCACCAAAGACAAATTTATTAAAGAAGTATGGAACTATAATGAGTCTCCACAGGAGTGGAAATATTTAGGAGACAAACCTGCCATAATTGATTTTTATGCAGACTGGTGTGGTCCATGTAAAATAGCTTCCCCAATATTGGAAGAAGTTTCAAATGAATTTACCGGAAAAATCAATGTCTATAAAATTGACACTCAGAAAGAGCGCGAACTTGCTGGAGTATTTGGAATTCAAAGCATTCCTGCATTCTTATACATTCCAATAGAGGGAAAACCAGTCATGATGGCAGGAATTGGCAGATCAAAAGAGGAAACTAAGAATATGTTTGTTGAGAACATCAACAAATACCTTTTAAATAAACAATAAAAGAAAAGTAAAAATGAAGGAATTACAACCGATTAATCAAAATGTTCTGCTTGAAATTACAGAAGACAAATCAGAACAAAAGACTACTTCAGGAATTATTATTCCTGACTCTGCAAAGGAAAGTCAAAAAACTGCAAAAGTTGTTGCAATCAGTGCTATTGAAAATGCTGAAATTGCAATTGGTGATGAGGTACTTTACAAACAATTTGCTGGGACTGAAATTGATTTTGATGGTAAGTTATTTTTATTACTTCCGTACTCCGAAATCCTTTCAAAAGTAGTTGAAACAGAATCGATTTAATCAGTATTTTTCTTTTCTGCCTATTTTAAATTGACACAGACATAAATTGACATGAAAGCAGCCTTGTGCTGCTTTTTTCTTTTCAAAAAGACTAATTTCCCAGATATAGAATTTTTGTTTGGTAGTTTTTACTTTGCTCCAATACACGAACCAAATAGGTACCCGGAATATTTCCAGAGAAGTCAACTTGCAGCCATCTACTATCCAATTGTTCAAATTTAACAGGAACCTGCTGCCCGATTAGATCATAAATCTCCACTTTTTCCGGACGAACTTCATCATCAAATTTCAGATATAATATATGTCCATCACTTAATGGATTTGGAAATGCTGACAGCGGAAGCTTCTGACTTTTCAACTGAGAGTTACTTAACTCCATATCAATATTACACAAAACAACTTCCATCAACAAAGCTGAACCATTAGAATCATTTGTTTTTTGAGGAAAGGTATACCACTCCGCCCCGTCTTTTATATAGTATGAATTAAGAGGATCAACAGTTCTATTTGCCATATAAACAGAAAATGTATCTGTTGCTTGTTTCATGTCGAGTTCATATGAAACAAAAAACTTACTGGAGGTTTTTGCAACTTCATTAAACTCAAAGTAGTTCATTACTCCCGGATCAATATCTTTTAGATAGTACGATTGCTCATAAACTAACTCGGTTGGAAAAAATTCACCATTATAAACCTGAATATTAATTTTCGACTGCGAACTGGAACTCAACGTCATTGCTTTAGCAACCCCCAGAGAAACGCCAGCAACATCACAGCTTGAATCCTGCTCAAATTTTTCAGCAAAATTCATAAATCCATAATCGTTATTCCCACTCCAATAGCCTTTAAAATCACCATTTTCAGTAATCCCGATCAACTTATGCTCATCTTCATCACGAAAATTAGTAAAAGCTCCACACATCAATGGACCAGAATAAGGAGCTAATCCATCAAGTGCCATCCCACTATTATTATTGGGGTCCAACCAGTGTTTTAAACTTTTCGAATTATCACTATAATAATCCCAGGCCAAATCAAATCTTGCAAAATAATCACGTGTTGGATCATCACATGTAGCTGCACCACCGGTTAAACTGCCGACCATATGTCCATCTTGATTAATCAACGCACCTCCTGATGACCCCTCTTCTGTTGTTCCATATTCCCAATTCCCAATATACCAAAAACCATCTTTAAGAAAATCTTTACTATAAGTTTGTATTTTAGGACTATGTATGTCGACAGTTATTTTCTTCACATCACCTGAGGGGTGATGGATACAAACTGTAGAATTCGGGAAATTTCCACTTCGATCCCATCCCAGAAAATAAGGTCTGTATATAGGTGGAGGTTGAACACTCATTTCAACCAAACAAAAATCAAGGCTATCTGCCCTGGCTTTTAGAGTACTTCCGCTTAGACTGCGGCTGGCATCACCATCTATCTCTCCACAATAAGGAGAATCATAGTTAAATAAAAAGGTGCTTTCATCTGCCTGTGTCAAATTTTCAATACAATGAGCAGCAGTATAAACATAAGGTGTTGCATCATTATTCGTATTATTTATTAATGTGCCTGAACATAACTCAGATGTTATTTCTCTAGGTATCAAAATGCGAACGACTGCATTTGCCTGCAGCTTATGTGAATCACCAATATCGCAATTCACATTCACATTACAAGAACCTGAAATTCCTTTAGGTCTCCGATCACTTTTTAAACTTTTAATCCCAACAAAATCGTGACTGACTTTATAAATTGACAATTCTCCTTCAAATTCTGCATTCAAAGGTTCTTCGTATTGCACGATTATATCATCACCAATAACCGGAGAAGTTGATAATTTCTTAGTAGTTTTATTATTTAGATCAGTAAATGCACCAATCACATCAGCTTTATCTGCTGAAAAAATGAATAGACGGGAACCTTCTGGTAAATAATATTTATCGAACACAAGACTTAGGGACTTAGCGCCTTCAGACCGAATTTCAACTTGCCAAATCCGGTAATCATCAACTAAGCTCCATCCCCCTGAATTTTCCGGAGTAATTTCGACCTTAAAAATTTTACCGTATTGAAATGGTTTCAAACTATTCTCGCTTTGACGCTCTATACTCGCCTTCAAAAGCCTTTCGTTATCTATCTTCGGAAGATCAATTATATTTCGGGAAGAAGCACTTTTAAGTTTTGAAAAATCAATCGGTTTTCCGCCTTGTGAAATCTGTGCTGAAGCATAGGTTCCCAACAAACAAAAAGCAAACACAATCATCAAATACCTCATGGGAATCAATATTCTATTCATGCCAAAAATACGTTAAATTCGCATAAGTGATTATGAAATAACGGTTTTTTAGCTCAAACATTCTATTTTAGACTGAAATAAATGCAGAAAAATGAAAGTACTTGTTATGTATGTAAATGAATTCAGCTACACTCCTGCTGAAAAAAATTTAGAAGAAGCACCCGATATTAATGATGGAAAAACTATAAAAGATGCTATTCTTGCCTTTATTCAAGTTGAAAAAGAAGACGAGGAAAAAGATGTTAAAAGCAGGGAAAAGAAATTAGTAAATCATTTGAAATGGACTTCTCGAAAGAACAACACAAAACAGGTTATTTTACACTCATTTGCCCATTTATCGGAATCAAAAGCTTCAGCTGAATTCACTAAAGAACTGTTTGACCAGGCAGAAGTTCGCTTGCAAAATGCAGAATTTACAACTTGGCAAACACCGTTTGGATACTTTCTTGACTTGAAAATTGATGCTCCGGGATTTTCCCTGGCAAGAATCTGGGCAACTTTGTAACATGAGATTTGTCGATATCCATACCCATCAACCATCCTTTGATGATATTGTAGAGATTATAAATCATCAGGTTCAGGATGAATGGGATCCTGTTTCAAACAAGCTGTATTCTGCAGGTTTTCATCCATGGGAAATAGGTAAATATAATTCGTCTCATATGATTGAGAGAGTTTCTGAACTCGGAAAACTTCCGAATGTGCTTGCTGTTGGAGAATTTGGAATTGACAGACACATTGACACTGATCTAAAACAACAGGAAGAAGTTTTCAAGCAACAGCTTGAGATTGCAGAAACATTACATAAACCAATTATTATTCATTCAGCTCGCAGCTATTCAGATATTATACGGCTAAAAAAAGAAGCTAAAAGCACAATTAACTGGATACTACATGGATATAATGGAAATGAAGAAACCACAAAGCAATTAATAAAACATGACTTTTACTTTTCAATTGGTGCTTCGATTCTAAAAAATCCGGATAAATTGGTTAAAAGCCTTAGCTTGATTCCTTTGAATCGACTATTTTTTGAAACAGACATTTCACCTGAAAAAATCGAAACTATTTATATTTTTGCCGCAAAATTACTTCAGGCAAATATTGAAGAATTAAAAACGATCGTATATTCTAATTTCAAACAGGTTTTTAGGCATGATTGACTGGCAGGAAAGAACAAAATTAATGGTTGGAGAAGAAGGGGTCCAGAAGCTTGGAAAAGCACATGTTTTAGTGGTTGGACTTGGTGGTGTTGGTGCTTACGCTGCAGAACAACTTTGTCGCGCAGGAGTTGGTGAACTCACCATTGTTGATGGAGATGTAGTTGAAGCATCGAACAGGAACCGGCAACTTCCAGCGTTAATTAGCAATATTGGGCGGCCAAAAGCAGAAATCCTGGCGGAGCGTTTTAGAGACATTAATCCAGATTTGAAACTCCACGTCATCAATGAATATCTGAAAGATGAAAGAATGGTGGAAATTCTGCACCAGTCAAAATATGACTATGTTGTTGACGCTATTGACACATTGGCTCCAAAAGTATTTTTGATATATCATAGTTTGCAATCCAAATTACCAATTGTAAGTTCTATGGGTGCAGGAGGTAAATTTGACCCGATGCAAATTAAGATTTCGGACATATCGAAAAGTTATAATTGCAAACTCGCACGAATGATTCGCAAAAGATTGCATAAGCTTGGAATACGAAAAGGATTTAAAGTTGTTTTTTCACCGGAAGAAGTAGATCCGTCCAGAATAAAAATAGAAGAAAGTCGGAATAAAAAATCGACAGTTGGGACTATCTCGTATATGCCTCCACTGTTTGGATGCTATTGTTCATCGGTGGTAATCGGCGACTTACTGAAAAAAAGCTGACATTGGCATAGGATTTGGTAATTTTGTGTGGACATAGAAATAAAAGCTATATTTTTCATTCATAGAAAACTTTCAACCATGAAAAGAAAATTTACCCGCACATTTTTTGCTTTGCTAGTATTCTCTCTATCATTATCTTGTTCGGGACCCAAAAACATTATAAAACTCGAACCTGAAAATGAAAATGGAAAGTGGTTGTATGGCCAAAATTTCGTTTCTGACTCGTTGTATGGAATAATTTACGAAGTAGGTTTCGACAAACAAATGGACAACAAATATTGGTTTGATTTCAATATCGTAAATCGATCTAACATGCCTGTATTAATTGATCCTGCTGAATTCTATTGTGAAGCATATGACGCAGCACAAAACCCATTAACTCCTGAAAAAATTGCAGCAATTGATCCTGAAGAGGAAATTTTTGAATTGGAAAAAGAACTTTCCAGAAATGAAGCCAGACAAAAAAATCAGCTTGGCTTAACCTTATTTGCAGCCGGAATAGACATTGCTACTGGCATTGCTACTGCAACAGACGACAATCCGCACAACAACCATAATCGGACACACTTACTTTATGATGTTCAGGGGGCAAAAATTGAAAATGAATTTGAAGAACAAAGCCTTTCTCAGCTAGTAGACTCATGGAAAAGTTCCACCATCAGAAAAACAACATTGGAAAGTATGTACTCGATGCAGGGACGTGTTTTCTTTCCTTCGTTCCCCGAAGCTTCTTACATCAAAATAATTTTACCGGTCGATGAAGATTTTATTGAATTTGGTTTTAAACAAGTTCAATATCCGGTTAAACCATAAGTAAGATTTTAAAAATCAAAACCATCCAAAAGAGAGTTCGATACCGGACTCTCTTTTTTTAATCCTTCAATTTTAACATTTGTGTAATATTATTTAAACTTTTTCTAAATAAGTTTTGTTTTTAGTGAAAATTACTTAGGTTTGCATCATCATTATAAGGCAAAAAATGACAAATTATTCTACATACACAATTAGCACTGCAGCTCTTTCTATGAGCTCAAATGTGTTTGTCATGCCTACCATGCATATGGTTATGCGATAGCCTTCTTTCGGTATTTTTATATTGATTGAAGGCAGCCCAAATTCTCAAGTTAATCTTTTTTCCAATCACTTTTATTTAGAAAATTATGCCAGATTTTATCGTTCGATTTGGCGGAAACAATATTAAAAATCAATCGGTGATCGAATCATTTCAGCAAATTCTGAAATCGTCTTCACAAAAGCACCTGATTGTTGTTTCAGCCATCACAGAAATTCAAGACACTTTGGAGAAAGGTCTCGATCTTATAAAAACAGGTAGTTTAGGTCATCAAAGAATTATTACCGATATAAATCGAATTATCGAAACCCTATCACTACCAACGAATAAAAATCAAACAAAATTAAGCGAGGAATTATCTACACTTGAAACCTTACTGAAAGGCATTGAGTTTACCGGAGATTATTCGCTCGCTCTGCAAGATGTTATCATCAGTTTTTCTGAAAGAATTACAGCTATTATTTTGGTCAGCATCCTTGAGCAAAACTCAATTCACGCGGAATTGACTTTGCCCGAAGAATTTGGACTTCAGGTTTCTGATGAATATGGCAACGCAAGCGTGTTATTAAACGAATCTGGTGAAAAAATTAAATCGTTTGATTTCGCCCAAATAAGCATTATTCCTGGTTCATACGGAGCAAATCAGCAAGGCAAAATCACCAGGTTGGGAGCACGTGCCTCTGACTACACAGCTGCTGCTTTAGCTTCAATATTTGACAACCAACATCTCGAGCTTTGGCAAATTGGCAGAGCTTTTAAAACAGCTGATACAACTATTGTTTCGGAGGCTGAATTTATTGAAAGCTTAACCTACGCTGAAGCATCTGAACTTTCCTATTTCAATCAATCGTCAGTACATCCACGAATTGTTGAACCACTCATTGACAAGCACATACCAATTAAAGTTTTTGAACTTATTGATGGACAGAAAGTTTTAAGAACCACGATAAATTCAAAAAACATTGTTTCAAAAAATGTAGTTAAAAGTGTTGCACATAGCGACGACATAGCCATTCTAAGTTTAAATGGTCCTGGCGTTGGTTTCAAACTTGGAATTCTGGCGCTTGTAACTACTGCATTTAGCAAGCAACAAATCAATATTCGCTCGGTGATTACTGCACAAACAAGTATAAACATCATCATTGATAAAAAATCGATCGAAGCTGCCCGTGCAATAACTTATGCGCTGAGTCTTCCATCTGTAAGTGAAATTACGATCAATGATAAAGTATCGCTCATTGCAATTATCGGACACGGAATGCAAGATAATCACGGTATTTCTGCTCAGTTGTTTGTTGCAGTTGCCAATAACAAAATCAATGTTCGTTTGAGTGGATCAGGTGCTTCTGATCTAGTCAGTTACCTGATTGTTGATGAAAATGATAAGAACAAAGCGATCGAAGAAATACACAAGACATTTTTTAATAATTAACATACAAAAATTAGTACAATGACTACCAAAAATTTAAAATTTGAAACACTGCAATTACATGCAGGTCAGGAACCAGATCCAGTAACCGGCTCACGAGCGGTCCCAATCTATCAAACAAGTTCATATGTGTTTAAAGATGCTGACCACGCAGCCAACTTATTTGCATTGAAAGAATTCGGAAATATATACACACGGATCATGAATCCGACTCAGGATGTATTTGAACAACGTATTGCTGCTCTTGAAGGAGGTGCAGCTGCGTTAGCTGTTGCCTCCGGTCATGCGGCACAGTTTCTTGTGTTCAATACCCTTCTTGGTATTGGTGATAATTTTGTAAGTTCCCCTTTCCTGTATGGTGGCTCTTACAACCAATTTACAGTCTCATTTAAAAAGCAAGGCATTGAAGCTCGACTGGCAGAAGACTTGACAATTGAAGCTTTTGAAAAGTTGATTGACAAAAACACAAAAGCAATTTATCTGGAAACAATTGGAAATCCAGGCTATGTTATTCCTGATTTTGATGCATTTGGCGATCTGGCAAAGAAACACGAAATCCCATTGATTGTTGATAATACTTTTGCAGGAGCAGGATACTTATTCAAGCCAATTGAACACGGTGCCAACATTGTAGTGGAATCAGCTACCAAGTGGATTGGTGGACATGGAACCAGCATTGGTGGGGTAATTGTTGACGCTGGGAATTTCAACTGGGGTAATGGCAAATTTCCAGGATTCACCGAGCCATCAGAAGGTTACCATGGATTAAAGTATTGGGATATATTCAATTTCGACGGTCCATTTGGAAACATCGCTTTTATAATAAAAGCCAGAGTTGAAGGCCTTCGTGATTTTGGCCCTGCAATTAGTCCTTTCAATTCTTTCTTATTGCTTCAAGGGTTGGAAACTTTATCTTTGCGACTGGAAAGACATGTTGAAAATGCACAAAAATTAGCAGAATGGCTGGAGAAGCATCCTAAGGTTGAAAGTGTAAACTATCCGGGGTTAAAGAGCAGTTCTTCATACGAATTGGCCAAAAAGTATCTTAAAAAAGGTGCTGGAAGTGTGCTCAACTTCATTGTAAAAGGTGATGTTGAATCAGCCAATCAGGTGGTAAACAACCTTGAACTTGTTAGCCATTTAGCAAACGTGGGTGATGCAAAAACGCTGATTATCCAGCCTGCTGCCACTACACACCAGCAATTACCGGAAGAAGCACAGCGTGCAGCCGGTGTTTACCCTTCTCAATTACGTGTTTCAGTTGGAATTGAGCACATTGATGATATTATTGCTGATTTTGAACAAGCATTGGAGAAAATTGGTTAAATAAATACACTCCGGATGTCAAATGGCATCCGGGGTTTCAACTTAAAAAAGATTGTTATGCCACTTAATATTCCTGATAAATTACCAGCAATTGGGCTGTTAAGAAAGGAAAATATATTTGTTATTGATAATACGAAGGCGTCTCATCAGGATATTCGTCCATTAAGGCTCATTATCTTAAATCTGATGCCATTAAAAATTTCAACAGAAACTGATCTGCTTCGTTTATTGTCCAACACACCACTGCAGGTTGAAATTGACTTTTTGAAAATTAAAGGTCACAAACATAAAAACACTTCAGCAGAGCATATGAAAACGTTTTACACAACGTTTGATAAGATCAGTAAAAACAAATACGATGGCATGATCATCACCGGAGCTCCAGTTGAACACCTCCCTTTTGAAGATGTTACCTATTGGGATCAAATGAAAGAGATACTGGACTGGACAGTGACCAATGTAACCTCTTCCCTATTTATTTGTTGGGCAGCTCAAGCTAGTTTATTCCACTTTTACGGAATACCCAAATATCCTTTAGAAAAGAAAATGTTCGGAGTTTTCCGTCATGAAGTACTTGATGATAAAATGCCAATCTTCAGGGGATTTGATGATGAGTTTTTTGTACCTCACTCAAGACATACTGAAATAAGAACCGAAGACATACTGAAAATTCCAGAGTTGGATATTGTTTCTCAATCTGAAGATTCTGGTGTAAATATGCTTGTCGCCAAGAATGGCCGGCAAATTTTTATTACAGGACATTCTGAATATTCCAGAGAAACATTGAATAATGAATATCAAAGAGATTTTGAAAAAGGATTGCCAATTGATATTCCAAAAAATTACTTCCCGGGAGATGATCCAACCAAACAACCGATCATGAGATGGAGGTCTGCAGCAAATCTGATGTTTTCGAACTGGTTAAATTATTACGTCTACCAGGAAACACCATATAATATTGAAGATATTGGCAAAATAGATCGGCTATTGTTAGATTATCATTGGGAAGGTAGCGGAATTTAGTTTTCACTGACAGCACATATCAAATCAGGTTAATTTACGCCTCCGCACTATACAAATGGTTTATTAGGATAACCATTTTTAATGACATCCGTAAGTATGAATTAGTTTCATAAATAATTCTTTCTATTAACTAATTATTCTTCTTATGAATGTAAAAAGATTTCTTTTAGCCTCATTGGCTGTTTTTGTAACATTCCAATTGCTTGATTTCATTATTCATGGGGTTATTTTAATGAGTACCTATGAGGAAACCGCATCCGTTTGGAGAGAAGATATGATGGACTTGATGTGGATTATGTACATCAGCGGTGTACTCCTTTCACTATTGTTTGTTTATATCTATATCAAAGGGTTTCAAAACAAAGGCATTATGGAAGGAGTCCGTTACGGATTGGTCATGTGGTTATTGTTAATGGTTGTTGGAAGTGTTAACCAATTTGTAATTTATCCGGTACCTGCCGACCTGGCTGTAAAATGGATAATTTATGGATTAGTTGAGCTGGTGGTTGCGGGTGTTGTAACTGCTTTGGTTTATAAGCCAAAAAGTTGAATATAATCCTTTTTGAATAATTGCATCCGGTTCTGAATACAGGCCGGATTTTTTTATGTTTTCATAATTCTTGGCAAATGCTATTTTAAACTTTAATTTTATGGAAAAAACAGATCAACATGAAAAAATTTGCCATTGTTTTATCCGGCTGTGGAGTCTATGATGGAGCAGAAATCCATGAAGCAACATTAACCATGCTAGCCATTGCCAAATTGGGAGGTAGTTATAGCATATTTGCCCCAAACATCAACCAGCATCACGTTATTAATCACATGACTGGTGAAGAAATGAAAGAAACAAGAAATGTTTTAATTGAATCGGCTAGAATTGCCCGAGGAAACATCAAAGACTTAAAAGAATATGATCCAAAAGATTTTGATGCATTGGTTTTTCCAGGTGGTTTTGGCGCGGCTAAAAACCTCAGCAGTTTCGCGTTTGATGGACCTTCATGCAGTGTGAATACCGATACAGAAGAAGCAGTAACAAAAACCGTTAAAGCAGGGAAACCAATCGGAGCTCTTTGCATTGCTCCTGCAGTTATCGTTCGCATTTTGAAAGATGCTGAAGTAACTATAGGTGAAGATTCAGGAACTGCTTCTGCCATTGAGAAAATGGGTGGCAAACATACAAATACCACTCATGGAGAAATTGTTGTTGATTCAAAATATAAGCTGGTTACAACTCCATGCTACATGCTTAACGCAACAATTGATCAAATTTACAATGGAGCAGAAAACGTAGTGAAAAAATTATTGGAATTGGCTGATTAAAGAATTAATCAATTGAAATGATACGAAATTCAGTCCGGCGGTTTTTTGCTCTTCCGCTGGCTGAATCATTTGTTGAAACCGGCTGAGACATTCCATATCCTTTAAAGCTCAATCTTTCTGCATCCAATTTATTCTTCACAAGGAATTCATAAACTGCTTTCGCCCTTAACTCGGATAAATTCTGATTATAATCCTCGCTACCAACATTATCGGTATGCCCTCCAATTTCAACTTTTATAGAAGGATTGTTTTTTAGAAATGAAAGCAACAAAACCAACTCGGCTCTCGAACTTTCAAGTATCTCATAAGAATCTGTTTTGAAGAAAATATTTCGAAGAACTGCTTTTTCTCCTACCTCAATTCGATTCAACGAAATATCCATAATTATTGGATCTTTAACATCCCTAACTTCTTTTAACGAAAAATTCTCAGAATAAAACAGATAACCCTCTTTTAAAACATTGAAAGCATATTCTTTTCCCAAAGGTAAACACATCAAAAATTCCCCCCTCTCTAAACACGATCTGGCTTTTGATACCAGTTTATTTGCATCAACATCCATTAACTCAACCTGAGCACATAAAGGATGATTATCCTTTTTATCAATAATCCGTCCTTTCACATAAGACACTGGATTTGGTTGAGCATCCTCATACAGATTAAACTGATAAATATCCAAACCTTTGGAGCCAGGCCGATTGGAAGAATAATAGGCTGTATTTCCAGAGGCATTCACAATCAATCCCTGCTCATCTTTATGTGTATTAATTGGGTAGCCTAAATTTTTTGCTCTTTGCCATATAGTATCATTAACCTGACGTGTGTAAAAAATGTCGAGTCCTCCCATATTTGGCCATTTGTCAGAAGCGAAATACAAAGTTTTACTGTCTGCATGAATAAATGGTGACATTTCGTTTCCCTTGGTATTTATAGAATCGCCTAAGTTTTGCAGTTCTCCCCACTGAATTATTCCCAGGCCGACATTTTTCAGCTGGCACTTCCAAATATCCATTCCTCCCAAACCTCCTTTTCGATTACTCACGAAATAAAGGCTTTCGCCATTGGCAGAAATAGCGGGTTGCGATTCCCATGCAGCGGAATTAACAGGAGATCCAACATTCCGTGGCTTTGTCCATACTCCATTTATATACTGAGTGAAATAAATGTCGCAACTGCCATATCCATCAGACTGGGTACAAGCTGTAAAAAAAATCAGTTTCCCATCAGCTGAAACACTTTGAGCTCCTTCGTTGTATGGAGTATTAATTTCAACCAATGGCTCAGCAGGTTGCCAATCTTCACCATCATAAGCCGACCAGTAAAAATCTTCCTGCAATTGATTAAAATTATTTTGATGCCCATAATTTGAAGGACACAACCTTGTAAATATTAACGTCTTTCCATCAATGGTCAAGCTTGGCCAATATTCATCCAAATCGGAGTTAATTGCCTCTCCCATATTTTCAACGATGAAAGGCACCGGATTGTCAACTTGAGAAATTGCAAAATCGCATTGTTTTAATCGCTCCTGAGCTTGACGATTGAACTTATTGGAATCCAAACTTATGGATAAGTAATCTTCATAAGCATTCTTTGCTGCACTGTAATTCCCCGCTCTCAAATATGCATTTCCAAGAACGTACATCAGCTTTGGATACCTGGAACGATCAATTTCTACCGCTTTTTCCAAAACGTGTATTTGCAAAAACAAAGAATCAATATCCCGATAAATATCAGAAGCCAACAGATAAGCTTCATAAAAACAACTATCTTCCCCTATTGCTTCTTCAAGTTTATCAATTGCCTTTTGATTCTGCTCCTTAAAAAATTCCTCCTGTGCCTGCTCAAATAACTTCTTTGCCTTATTATTCTTCGTCGATAACTCCTGCGCAAATGAAGTCACCACAAAAAAGAAAAATATGACAAAAACACTTATTCTCATGAATTTAGAATGAAGATATCGATCGTTCTACAAATGTATACCCACTTATTTTGGCTTACCCCATTACATAACGATGTTTTTTTCAAATAATTTTACACCCAACTCCATAACTCCGAAGGAATAATCAATTAAAAACGATCAAAAATAAAAGACCTATTTTTGTGCAATTAAATGCTCAACCTTGAAAGAAAAAACAATATACTATTTTAACCCAACTTGTGAAATGGCTGTGGCCAATGGATCACCATACTATCAACCACCTGCTCTACTCAGGGAATTCGAAGAAACTCTTTCCTCCATTTTACTTTGCTATAGCAGCGATGGTGATTATTTGTTGAAGAATAGACCTATATGCCAAGAGTTAGTCGATAATTTTCAACAACTCGGCTGTGCAAAAACTGAAATTGGAAACAAAAAAGAAATTTTTGATTCGTTAAAAAATTCGAATCAAAAAGTTACATTTTGCCCTTGGGGATGGAGCCCTTCAGCATTGAACGAACTAAAAGATTTTCTGCCATTATGCGATACTAATATTGCTAAAAATCCTGAACATTTTAAAAAATATTATGAGCGTAAAAATGCAGTTGATGTACTTGCAAAAATTATAAAAAAGGAACCATCAGAGTTCATCCTTCAACAAGCAAAATTGCCAACAATTATTCTTACGCTAAAAGATGTAGAAGATTCGCTTCAAAAATGGGGTCAAATTATACTTAAGGCTCCATTAAGCTCAAGCGGACGAGGATTAGAAGTAATCAGGAAAAGTAATCTCAATAATTCAAACATCCAATGGATAAACACTTTTATTAAAAATCAAGGGTACTTAATAGCCGAACCACTATTAAACAAAGTTGTTGATTTGTCTTTTCAATACCAGGTCCAGTCAAATAGGCAAATTGATTTTTTAGGAACGTCATTTTTTGAAACAAACGCAAATGGACAGTATCAAGGTCATTTTTTAAATTCACATCCAGAAGTACATTCATTTCTTAAAAAGAATAGAATTGGAAATTACCTGGAGGAACTTGCTCAAAAAATAAAGGTAGAATTATCAGATATGCAATTTACAGAAAATGAAGGATTTTTGGGTGTCGATGCATTAATTTACAAGGAAGATAGCCAATATAAAATTCATCCCTGCGTGGAGATAAACGCAAGAAATAATATGGGTATTCTTAGTCTCAAACTTCAGCAATTAATACATCCGAATAGCACTGGTTTCTATCATGTTTTTAATAGCACCGGCATGACTTACTCCGATTACGATAAAAGTATGAAAATTGAAAATCCACCAATATTTAAAGATGGGAAATTTTGGAAAGGGTTCTTAAGCCTAACCGATTCTGGAGATAGTAATCGTTTTGGAGCTTACATTATTTTAGATGGCGATAAATAGCATCGAGTAAGTTATTCAACCTTATTGGTTTTGAAAGAAATTCGTCGCAACCAGCTTCGTAACTTTTTTGCTCTTCACCAGAAAGGATATATGCGCTTTGTACAATAATAGGGACATCTGAGTCCAACTTCCTAATTCTCCGAGTTGCCTCAAAACCATCCATTTCTGGCATATTCAGATCCATCAAGATTAAATCAATTTTATCCTCCTTTTGAAATACATCGATGGCTTCCCTACCGTTTTTAGCCCATAAAGCTTTTACATGGGTTTTTTTGAGTGCTGCTTCAAAATAAATTCTGCTAGTTTCGTTGTCTTCAACCACTAAGACTGTTTTTCCACTTAAATCGTTATTAGGCACAGACATAATCCAAATTTTTGACTAACAATTTAGCACTTTTAAATCTTATATCAAATTTCTTTGAATCACTAATTCAAGGTCACTCGGTTTAAATGGTTTTCCAAGGTGATCATTCATTCCACTTTTCAAGAAATACTCAACATCTTCTTTGAATAGATTTGCAGTCATTGCTATAATTGGGATCTTCTTTTCTTCGCCTTTTTCGTTCTCAATCTTACGTATTTCCTTGGTTGCCTCAACACCGTCCATAACAGGCATTAAAATATCCATCAAGATCAGGTCAAAGCTCAGCCTGTTGTAAAATTCAACTGCTTTTATACCATTATCTGCCAGCGTTACTTCATGACCCAATCTTTTTACGGTAAGCAATGAAACTTTCTGGTTTATAACATTATCCTCAACCAGCAAGATTTTTAATTGTCTCGGAATTTTTACATATTCCTCATCAACTTCATTGCTTTCAACAATTATATCTTCATCAATTTTGGCATCCATAATTCCCGCATCATCAAACACTGCTGTAAACCAAAATTTAGAGCCCTTATTTTCCTCACTTATCACACCAATTTCTCCACTCATCAAATTTGAAAGCTTCTTCGAAATTGCTAAGCCCAACCCGGTTCCACCATATTTACGGGTTGTTGAACTGTCAGCCTGTGAAAAAGATCGGAAAAGCTTACTTTGATTTTCAGGAGAAATTCCAATGCCAGAATCCTCAACTTCAAACAAAAGCCTGTATTTCTGACCATATTTTTTATCCAACTTTACAAACACCCTTACAAAACCTTCTCTGGTGAATTTTATAGCATTGTTACTTAAGTTTATAAGAATTTGTTTAAGTCGAAGCGGATCGCCAATTAGCATATCGGGTAAATCATCATCATAAACAATCGAAAACTCTAAATTCTTTTGAGATGATTTGTAATAAAGAAGCTTTTTCACTTCTTCAACCTCTTGCTTCAGGTTAAACTTAATTTTTTCAAATGCAATCTGCCCGGCTTCAATCTTAGAATAATCCAGAATATCGTTAATGATCATCAAGAGGTTTTCACTTGATATATCTACAATCTCGACAAACTCGGTTTGCTGTTCATCCAATGCTGTTTGTTTTAGAATGTCAACCATTCCAACAATACCATTCAAGGGAGTTCTAATTTCATGAGACATGTTGGCCAAGAACATACTTTTTGCTTTTGCTAAACCTTCAGCTTCATTCCTCGCTAAAAGTAACTCCTGCTGAGTCTTTTTAAGTGATAAATGAAGTTTCACCCTTGCGAGCAATTCTTCATCACTAAATGGTTTTAAAATATAATCTACTGCACCAAGTTTAAATCCTTTCACAATGCTTTCTTTTTCTCGCTGCGCAGTTAAGAAAATTATTGGCGTTTCCTTATTTTTTGAACCAGCTTTTATTTGCCTGCATATTTCAAAACCATCAATGTCTGGTAAAACGATATCCAGCAGAATCAAGTCAAAAACATTTGCATTGGCCTTTGCCATTGCAGAATTACCAGTTTTTGAAGTAACAATCAGATAATCTTCGCGAGACAATATTGATTTCATCAACTCTAGATTGACAGGCATGTCATCTACAATCAATATTTTCTGTTGTACTGTTTTATTCATAATTTCTAAGCAAATTTGTTAATCCAATCAATTATCTCTGAGGGGTTTCCAATAAAATCAACTGCATCCAGGTTAATAGCTTCTTTGGGCATTCCAAAAACAATCGATGAGGTTTCATCCTGCGCGATACAAACAGCTCCTTTATTTTTTAGCTGTAACATTCCATTCGCACCATCTTTCCCCATTCCAGTTAATATAATCCCCATTACATTTTTTCCCGCGATTTCTGCCACCGAATTAAATAAAACATCAACGGAGGGGCGATGTCTATTTACTAATTCACCTGGCTCAATCTTACATTTATACTGACTACCGGCACTTTTAACCAGTAGATGATAAAATCCATTGGCTATATAAACACATCCATTTTTCAACACATCTCCATCTTCCGCTTCTTTTACAATAAGCGAGCTTTCTTGATTTAATCGGTTGGCAAATGCACTGGTAAATTCTCCTGGCATATGTTGTACAATCAAAATTGGCGGAAGGTTATTCCTAACCGATTTTAAGATTGTAGAAATTACTTCCGTCCCTCCGGTTGATGCGCCAATTAAAATCAGTTTCGAGCCATTGGAAGAAGCATTAAATAGGTCCTTTTGGGGTTGGCTAACGATTGAATCTGATTCTGCCTTCTTTTTGCGATTGATCTTCTTTAAGGAATCGCCAGACATTGCAGCTGCTTTAACGGCGTCACATATCTTTATCCGATATTCATCCAGATTCCTGGCAAAATTCAACCTTGGTTTTGTTATAATATTAATAGCCCCCAGCTCCAATGCGCGAATTGCCAAATCACTGCGATCACCAGTAATTGATGAAATCACCACCACGGGTAGCGGATGTTGGTCCATTAATTTTTTCAGGAAGACCAAGCCGTTCATTCTTGGCATTTCTAAATCCAGAGTAATCACATCTGGAACTTGTTTTGAAATTTTCTTTACAGCTTCGTAGGGATCCGCTGCAGTATCCAGTACCGTAATGTTTGGATCACTGTCAAGAATATCAGTCAACGCACTGCGAACAATAGCTGAATCATCTACCACTAAAACTTTAATCTTATCTCCCATATCTATTAGCTACACACTTTTATTCAAATATTTCTGCAAAACCTCCCCGGTCGAACTTCTAAAAATTATCTTTCGCCCTCTATCTCCACCAGTACTAGATGCAAGCACAGGAATGCCTTCTTCTCCCAGTATTTTATATGCAATCGCGATATTTCTTTCACCAACATGAAAAGTATTGATATCATTCAAAATTTTACCTCCACCGAAAATCTTCGCAACAATATTCTCTTTTTTCACACCCAATTTAATCATTTCTTCGATTAATTTATAAATCGCTACGTTACCATAGCGTGGACTTTCCAATCCATCGCCATTCCATAATGGCAACATATAGTGATTCATCCCGCCAATAGCATTCTCAGGATCGTAAAGACAAACTGCCACACATGATCCTAATACTGTATGAATGAGACAATCATGCGCTACAACGTACACCCCTGATGGTTGCAAATAATATTTCTCGTACTTTGCCAAATCTAAAAATTCTCCCCTGAATCAATCATAAACCCATCCAAATCATCAATATCCTCAACACTTAAAGCTGGTAGTTTTAAAAACACAAGCATCCCCCCATCAGTTGGAAAATCAATACTAATATCCGCATTCAATAGTTGGCAATATGACTTAACAATCGCAAGTCCTAATCCGTGCCCTGTATTAATTGAATTAATTCGCTCATCAACTTGCCTAAACCGATCAAATATTATTTCTCTATCTTTTTCCGGAATTCCTTTACCAAAGTCACGAACAACGATCTCAACATTTTCACTACTTGCTTTCAAATCGACTTCAATCTTACCTCCTGCATGGCTAAACTTAATGGCATTACTCAGCAAATTCTTCACAACTATTTCAAGCTTAACAGAATCAGTGGAAAACTTCTTCAACAGACTATCCTCAGAACAGTTAAATGTCAACTGAATGTGCTTGCTGCTGATCTGCTCCGTAAAATATTCAATGATCGAATTTACAAAAGCCTTCATCGCAACATCACTCGGAATAAGCTGTTCTTTCCCTGATTCAATAGCTGCCGCTGCAAAAATATTTTTAAGTTGAAAATCCAGATGAAATGCTTCCTTATTAATCATTTCAGCCATCCGTTGCGCTTTATCCATATCTCCCTTAGCAAGCTTTTGGATATTTTTAGATAACAGCAAAATACTGGCAAATGGATTAATTATTTCATTTGTTATATTACTAATAAAGTGCCCTTTATAAGATTCTGCAGATTTCAGTTTTTCATTTACCTTGAATAACTTTTCGGTAAGTACTTCAATTCGCTCCTGAAGTCCGGAGGTATTCTGAAGACGTTCTTCCAGCAACCTCAATAATTCCTCGTTAGTTATGTTTTTTCCTTGCATGATTTAATTTTTCATAACACCTTTTGATATACACTAGGCCAAATAACTTTTAAAGGCAAATCCATATTTATCAATGATTCCGAATGACCGATAAACAGAAATCCGCCAGGCACTAACTTATTGACAACCTTTTTAAGCACCTCAAACTGATTTTTTTGATTGAAATAAATCAGGGTGTTTCTGATAAAAATAATCTGAAATTTGTTCTGAATATTATAATTATCATCCATCAAATTTGAATATCTGAATTCAATCTTTGACTGGATGGATTTCATTATTTTAATCTTGGGATTTGAAACATCTTTACTTTTTAAAACATACCTTTTAAGGTATTCTGAAGGAATTTGAGTGCTGGACGAAAATGGATAAATTCCGTTTTTTGCAATCTTTAGCATCCGACTAGAAACATCAGTACCTAGAATGTGATAATTTGACAATAGCTTATTTTTCAGCTTAAACTCTTCCAATATCATTGCCAAAGAAAATGCTTCCTGCCCGTTCGACGAACCAGCACTCCAGCAATCTATGAACTGTTTCTGTTCTGAAACCAAATCTGGCAGAATGGTCGAAAGCAATAAATCAAAATGCTCCTTTTCTCTAAAAAACTCAGTCTTATTGGTTGAGACCAAATCAATCATTGCTGGTAATTCAGTCATTTTATTTTCAGGCTTTAAGAGATAGCTGGCGTAGGTTTCGAATGAATTAAATCCCAATTCATTCAATCGAGATTGCATTCTGGATTGAAACATGATACGTTTTTCCGGGGGCAATTTAATCCCGATCGTATTGGTTAATAGTTCAGCCAATTGCGCAAACTGCCTTTCAGAAATTTCAATCAGTTTAAAGTTCACTTTTTCACGCTTTTATTTCAAAACCCAAATTCTATAGATCCTAGAATCTTTCAAATTCCTCATCACTCTCGTCACCGTCCTCTAAATCGATAAAAATGCCCCTCCCCTGTTCTGTAACTTTTTTCTCGGCCTCTTTCAATTCGGGAACAACCTTTCTTTTTTTCTTTACCTGTGATACATGATCATCCTTCATCACTTTAAAGAATGAAACAATCTCCTGAAGGTTCTCAGCCTGACTCGACATCTCTACTGCATTTGTGGCCAACTGCTCAGATGCAGCAGCATTCTGTTGTGTAATTTGGTTTAATTGTTGAATCGCCGAATTGATCTGATCTGCACCAGAACTTTGTTCTAAACTAGCAGCAGCAATTTGCTGAATCAATCTCGAAGTTTTCTGAATTTCAGGCACAATCTCTTTCATTAAGTTACCTGCTTCTTCTGCGTTAAATACACTCGATTTAGTTAACTCGTTAATTTCAAGAGCAGCGATTTTACTACGTTCCGCCAACTTGCCAACTTCAGCAGCAACCACTCCAAAACCTCGTCCGTGTTCTCCGGCACGCGCAGCTTCAACAGCAGCATTCAATGCCAAAATATTTGTTTGAAAAGCAATGTCTCCAATAATTGAAATCTTATCCGCAATTTCATGTATGGCCATTACCGTTCGATCAACGCGTTGCTGCCCAACCTGAATTTCAGTATTTGCTTTATTTGAAATTTGTTCCGTTTCCTTTGCATTCTCAGTGTTCTGTTGAATGTTTGCAGTCATTTCTTCAATAGAAGAAGACACTTCCTCTGCAGAAGATGCCTGTTCTGAAGAGCCCTGTGAAACATGTTGCGATGTTGAACTTAGTTCCATACTTGCAGAAGCCATATTGTCTGCAGCGACCGTTACCGCTGTAATAATCTGACGAATCTTTTCTCCCATTTGCCGTAGATTCTGCCCTAATTCGCCAATTTCATCCTTCTGATCAATGTCTAAATCAACAGTCAGATCACCTTTTGCCATTTTCTTCGCAAACTCAATTCCTTTGTATAGTGGAACAGTAATAATCCTCGCCATGAAAATTGAGGTAAATATGGCCACAACAATTGCAACCAATATCGCAATTACATTTTTAGAGATTGAAGAAACAACAGTTTTTGAGAAACCACCTGAAGTTTCAATTGCACTATTGATTGCTTCATCACGTAACTCCACTGCATTTGCAACTAATTTATCAGACAATTCGTGATGCTGTTTATCATACCCCTCTAACTCATGCATTTTGGAAATTAGCTCCGACAATAAACTTTTATAGTCCGTTTCTACTTCTCTAATTTCTTTCAATTGATTAATATTATCACTACGCTTTGTGTATGGAGTAATTACATCGAGTAACTCCTCTATTTTATCAAAAATTGCTAACGCATTTGAGATGATAGTGGGATTGTTTAACAACTGTCCTTCACTTGTCATCAGTTGAACTTCAGCTCCCACATCTATTAAACTCGAAATTGACATGATTGTAATGCGTCTAGAATCGGAGACAGCCCCTGCTCGAACTTCTCTACGTAATAAATCATTTTGCACTTGTAAAAATGCTCTGCAGTTCTCGGTATAAACTTTTGCATTCTGATTTAACCTGGAGCGCAAAATGGAAATATCCTGATTAATCTTAAAAGTCATCAGCATTACTTGTTCATATTTTGGAATTTCCATGCGCGCAATGCTCAGTTTCTGCTCCAAAATATCCATTCTTTTTGTAGAGGCAAGTAATTCTTCACCTTCCAACACAGTGCGTTTCAACTCTTCAAGATTATTCTTTGCCAACCGATAGTTTTCAGATTTACCTGTTGTCAAATATCCTTCCATGCTAAAAGCCAATTGTTGTGTATTTCTACTTGAATTACTGGCAAGCTCCATTACAGGAAGATATTCATCGGTTAGCGCACTAACATCACTCTCAAAAACGTACATCGTATACAATGAACTTATCCCCAACAATAAGGTGATGACAATTAAAGTAGCAAATGCCCAGTATAGTTTTGTTCTAATTTTTAAATCAACGAAGCGCATAAATTTTCTTTTAAGATTCAACTGAATTGATTAACTCCAAATCACTGGCATAAAACAGCTTATCCACATCGAGTACGATTATAAACTCTTCATTCACATTTGCAATTGACTCAATAAACTCATGATGAAAGCGTTTTCCAATAGTAGGTGGTGGCTGCAACTGATCCGATGATATTCCCATTACATGATGCACCTGATCAACCATTAAACCAACAGAATAAACTTCCTCTCCTGCTTCCAGCATCAGAACCACGATACAAGTTTTCTCTGTTTGCTCTGCCACCTCAATTCCAAACCTTTTACCAGCACTAATTACGGGCAGAACCTCTCCAAAGAGATTGATCACCCCCAAATAGTAATCCGGCACATGAGGCACCTTGGTTATTTCAGTCATTTCCAATATTTTCTTGACATGCCCAATATTTACGGCAAATCGTTCCTCTCCCAACTGAAAAGTAAGGTAGGAGTTTAATCCTTTGATAATTTGAGTTTCCATTATGCGGAGAATTTTTGAATTATCTTATTAATATCAATAACCAACGCAATTTTCCCATCGCCTAAAATACTGGCTCCGAAGAAAATATCATGCCTTTTCAGCATTTTACCAAGTGGCTTCACCACTGCCTGATACTCGCGTAAAACGTCATCTACAACTAAACCAAATAGCTGATTCTCATTCACCTTTACGGCAATTAAATATTGTTGTTGTTGAATTTCAGCATCCGGATTAAATTCTTTATGAAGGTTCAGATATGGTATTTCACGACCTTCGAAAACAACAACTTGTCTAATATTTTTTTCGTTAGGATTTGACTGAAGAGCATATATTTTTTCGATATTCCCCGTAGGAATAACAAAAAATTCATCACCCACTTTTGTCAACAATCCATCAATTATTGACAATGTTAAAGGAAGGCGAATAATAAATTGAGTGCCTTCTCCTGAAGTTGAATCAATATCTATTTCACCCCGAAGATTTTTAATGGCTTTTCGCACAACATCCATTCCAACACCACGCCCGGAGACTCCACTTACCGAGTTCGCAGTTGAGAATCCGGGTTCAAGGATCAATCTCATTAACTCAGTTTGAGAAATTTCAGCTTCAGCATCAATCATCCCTTTTTCAATCCCGCGTTGCTTTATTTTCTCAAAGTTCAATCCTGAACCATCATCACTAATTTCAATTTGCACAAAAGTACCAACGTAGCTGGCTTTTATATGTATCGTTCCTTTCGATTTTTTACCCGCGGCAATCCGCTCATCTTTTGTCTCTATTCCATGATCAATACAATTCCGGATAATATGAAGCAACGGATCGGTAAGTTTCTCAATCATATTTTTGTCAACTTCCGTTTCCAGCCCTTCCGTTTCCAACTCAATTTCTTTGTTCATTTCTTCCGACAAATCCCTCACTAATCGTTTGAAGCGAGCAACCATGTTGAACATAGGAACTAAGCTCATATCAAAGGCATTATCCCTAAGTTGACGAATCAATTTTTCAAAGGTTTCAGAGACAAGTTCGATTTCGGGATCTTTTCGGGTTTCCGATAAAAGCACCAGACGGGATTGAGCAGTTATCATCTCGCTAACGAGATTCATGTATTCATCAATTTTGGCAGAGCTAACGCGTATTGAAGAAATCGTTTGCCCCCCGGTGGTTGTTATTACTTTTTCCTCTTTCTCTTCAACTTCTTCAATTTCCAGTTCATTTCTCACGGCCAATTGTAAAGCCTCTTCTATCTGGATATCGAAAAGTTTCAACCGCTTGTCCTTATCCACCAGAAGAGATTCATTTTTAATCTCAATAATCTCCAACTGACTATCTTCCTTTACAAAAAGGAACACATCTTCAATATCATTAAATTCCTGATCTGTTCTTAACAGGCAACGCCATGAAGTATAACACTTCTCCGTTTCAATTTCTGCTAAAGGAGGAACTTCACTTAAATCAGCTCTCGAAACACATTCACCAAAAGTGTGGAGTTCTTCTATCAGGTATAATGGATTAGTGCCATTATCGAAAATTGTAGGTGCTGGTTTAAAGTAGATAAAAAAAGTATTCAACGAAATTTTTTTCTTATGCTCTTTTACTGGAAAATCTGAAGTTTCTTTTACCGAATCTGATTCTGCTACAGCGCCTGCAAGCAAGTTCGCGATATTAGCTTTTAATACAACAATATTCTTCTTCAGAGATTCATCTGGCTCCAGTTCTAATAACTGCTTTAACAGATCAAGAGATTTCAGAGTAAAGCTAATTATAGCAGAATTTAAGGGGATTGATCCGCTACGAATTAAATCGTAAAGCGACTCCATATCATGCGTTGCATCGCTCAACAAGGTAAAGCCAAACATAGCCCCACTTCCTTTTAGAGAATGCATACTTCTAAAGATTTCACTTATCAAATCAGCATTGGAAAAATTACTTTCCAAATTAATAAGAGCTAGTTCAATATTCTCAAAATGTTCCTTAGCTTCATCTATAAACCGCTGCTGAAATTTATCCATCATCTGATTAACCTGTGGATTGTTGAGATTAATTTATCCATTGAAAATGGCTTAACAATCCATCCTGTCCCCCCAGCATTTTTTGTTTGTTGTATTATTTCCCTTTGTGTTTCAGTAGTCAATACCAGAATCGGAACACGTTTATATTGTTCCAACGATCGCACATTGCGTATTAACTCCAAACCATTCATTTCAGGCATATGAAAGTCGGTTAATAACAAATCAATTTTTTTCCCATCGAATCGTTCCAACGCATCTGCACCATTAATTGCTTTTTCAACCTTAAAGCCGGCTTCTTCAAGTCCAAAAGCCACTGCTTCACGAATACTTTCAGAATCGTCGACTACTAATATATATTTAGAATTACTCATTACTTTTAATTAAAATTATTGGCAAGTCCGGATCTGTCGATCAAACCAACCAACTCAGTATCATCAGGCCAAGTTATCGAATACTTTATTTTGAGTTTTTTCAGATTCGATAAAAACGAATACAAAACTTGTAAAAACGCAAGATCTAAATCACTGACTTCACTCAATTGAATTTCCAATTTATTACAAGATGACAAATCCAATACCGACAAAGTCTCCTTTACCCTACTCTGATTGCCCAATAAGAGTTCGCCCTTAAAACTTATTTGCTGGACAACGTCCTTATCATCTGCTACAAAATCTATCTGAAACTCTTCCATCTATTTTGAATTATGAAGACAGCAAGTTAATATTTTTTGCGATTTATTCATCCAAGGCCTTTTCTATCAAACCAGACAATAAATGCTTATCCTTTCTTACGACAGTGATCATCATATCAAGCACAGAAGTCTTATTGATTCCCAGTTTCTGACCGGTTTCTTCAATAAACTTGACATTCCCCTCGGAAAGCCTAAAGCCTGTTAAGATTTTCTTCTGCTTACTCATATTAGATCAAAGTCGCCCTATAATTTCGGTTACCAATCGCTCGTCCTGTTTTTCGATCAAATACTGCCGATTTGTTTTTGTATCGCGCTTTCGCAATGAATGCAAATGTTGAGACATGTGAAACACGACATTCCGTCCCATTAACAAATACGATATCTCCGACACGCAAATCGTCAAAATTACGCACGGGTCGTTCAAACATTTTTTTCAACTGCTCATACTCCTTGTTGAGTTGCCCCATTAACAAGTCATTACCCCCGTGATCCGGATGATATTTTCGAGCTAAACGACGGTATTCTTTAACCAATTCTTCCTTGGTTTCGACATTATTCAAAAATGCCATAAGTGTTATATTTTGTTATACATTATTATACATTGTATAACAAATAAAATACATTTTTTAATGAAACACAAGCTTTGTGTTGTATTTCATTAAATATCAATAGGGCAATAAAAGCGGCAACACTGAAAAAAGGCAATAAAAAAAGGGTCTACTTTGACAGTAAACCCTTATTCGAATTTCTAAAATTATATTTTATTCAACCTTTTCAGGCTTGAGTGTTACACTAAAGTAATTATCAAAATTGAATAATTTCTTCATCGCTGCCTGAATGGTTTCTTTATCGAGTTCTTCAACAAGTTCATTATAATCATCAAATTTACTGAAATCACCATCCTTGTATAGATATCCATTACTCAATACTCCAAGCCAATATCCATTTTCTCTCAAATTGACTTCTCGTTCACGATATAATTTCTCTTTCACTTTTACCATGTCTTCATCACTTGGGCCGTTGTTTTCAATAACTCGGATTTCTGCAAAGACTGCATCTTGCAATTCCTTCACTTTATCCGGAGCAGTGCCATAATAAATTACGATACTATACTCTTCTTTGGGAAATTTATCGACCGAAGGTTTTGCACCAATGTAATACACACTACTTTTGTCTTCACGAATAACTTCCAACAAACGAGTTGTCAATATCTTACCAACGGCATCAATCTGAATGAGGTTTTCCTTATTATAATCATAATCACCATGGAATACGGTATAATGCACACTCTTATCTTCCTGTCCGCGATAAACAGTTTTCTCAACTACTCCATTTGGCGAAGAAATTCCCAAATCAACCCAATGTTCTTGTTTGTCGGTTGAAGGGATTCCTCCAATATACTTTTCTACAAATGGTTTAAATTGTTCCATATCAATATTACCAACAAAGAAAAATTTGAAATCGCGAGCATTTGAAAACCGTTCATGAGCAATTCTGCTAATAGCATCTAAATTAGCTTCTTTCAACAAGTCAAGCTCAAGCGGACGCTTTCTTGGGTGATGATTTACCGAAACAACCTGAAAGGTATCTTTAAATGCTGCTTCTGGTGACGCTTTCTTGTTTTCCAAAACACCCGAAATTCGAGACATGTAAGATGAATATGCCTTTTCGTCGACCCGAATATCCGTAAAATACAAATACAACATTTTCATCATCGGCTCTAAATCTTTCACTGATGAATTTCCTCTAAAACCTTCGGTCAAATCAGAAATATAAGGGGAAATACTAAACACCTTTCCCGCCAGCAACTTTTGAAGTGTTACATTATCAAAATCACCAATACCACTCATGTCAATAATGGTAGAAGCAATATCTGCAGATATATCATCACTTTGAGGATATAAAGAGTTTCCTCCCGGGCTGAATGCAGAAAATAAAATCTCATCATCTTTAAAGTCAGTTTGCTTAACAACAACTACAGCTCCATTTGAAAGCTTCCACTCCACAGCTCCGACATTCTCAAGTTGTTTCTCTCCAACAATTTTGCCTGGTACAATTTCGCCACTAATTAATGGCTTGTCTACCACCTCATCTTCATAAGCTTCAACTTCAGTATTCTCAACATCTTTTAACAAAGCAGTTATCTCCTCCTCTGTTGGCACCTTGACTCCCTCTATTTCTGGAGCGGTTATTACCACCACCTGATTGTTATCAATGATCCACTTCTCAGCTAACGCATTCACTTCTTCCAAACTAATTTCAGGGAGGAAAGTTGAATAATACAAATACTCATTTTCTATCCCTGGAAATGGCTCCTCTGTCATCAAAAAGTTACGCTTGTATTCATTTGCATAACCAATAGACTTTTGCTTATCCCTTTCATTATAAAGCTTCTCCATATAGGAAAGCATCGCCATTTTTTGTCGTTCCAATTCGGTTTCAGTGAATCCGAATCTTTTCACCCGCTCATTCTCAAGTAACACGGCTTTTAATCCATCTTCAATTTTGCCATTTTGAGTGACTGCCACCGAATTGTACACACTTGCAGGTCCAAATAACTCATCATAACTCGAAGCCCCATAAATAAAAGGAGGATTAGCCGACTGCGTTAGTTCCTGCAATCGCTTATTGATCATCCCGTTAAATAATCCTTCTTTGATAGATTCACGATAATCTCCAATAGTTTTACTCACTTTTAACGGGTGCTTATAAAACACTTGCGCGATAGGATATTGAGCTTCCTTATCTGTCACAATTGAAATTAACGTTTCTTCATGATCCGGGATATCAAAATATTTTTTCTCACGTGGATTTTGAACTGCCGGAATCTTTGAAAACGCATTTTTAACACGTTCCACCATTTCAGTCTGATCAAAATCTCCCACCACAACTATCGCTTCCAAATCCGGACGATACCAATCATTCCTGAACTTTCTTAATACTTCAGGTTTAAAATTGTCGACAACTTCCATTTTCCCAATTGGCAAACGCTCAGCATATTTACTTTCATGCAAAAAAACAGGAAGCCACTTCTGCATCATGCGCTCATTGGCATCCCTACCACCACGCCATTCTTCATGCACAACTCCACGTTCCTTTTCAATTTCTTCATCAGAATCGGTAACCTGGCAAGCCCAATCGTACAAAACCTGTAATCCTTTGTCCACAAACCCTTCTTCATCCAGCGGAACTTTAATCATATAAATGGTTTCATCAAAACTTGTATATGCGTTTATCTCAGGACCAAATTCCATCCCAATGGATTCCAAATAGTTTATTAACTCATGCTTTGGGAAGTTCTTAGTACCATTAAATGCCATGTGTTCGGCAAAGTGAGCCAATCCCAACTGATTTTCATCTTCATCAACCGAACCTGCCCGAACAACCAGAAATAAATCAGCTCTATTTTTTGGGGTGCTGTTAGATCGAACGTAATAAGTCATTCCATTTTCCAAAACCCCTTTACTCACTTTTGGATCCTCGGGAAGTGGATCATTCAAATTCAACTTAGTTTGTGCAATTGTAGAAACTACTACAAAAAAAAGTACAATACTTAGTAAATGTTTCATTTTATTGTGATGTTATTTATATGAATGAGTAACAATATTTCAATGTGCATTACAAATGATTTTTCAGGCTTATACTGAAAGCATCCTCTTCATTTGACGGGGCCGATAAATATTTGGCCTTCATCTCATCAGGGGCATTTGCCACCAAGTACGAAATTGATGTAAAATCGAGCAAATCCAGATCATTATAGTCATTACCTATTCCCAAAGTTTCATTCGGATGTATTTGAATTTGATCACATAAAAAGCGAATTGCATTCCCTTTTGACACATCTTGATGGAAAATTTCCATCCAAATATATCCAGTTCCTATAGGAGAACTCGCCCTAACTATTTTAATATCTCCGTGCATGCGGTGTAATTCTTCTTTTAACCGATGAAACAATTCCGGCTGATTTGGGAAAATCACTAAAAACTGACATACATCTTCTTCAATTTTTTGAGATTCAGGAATTGGTTCTGAAAATGAATGATGAAATTCAAAGTAACGTTCAAACTCCATACAAGGTTGACTTCCTCGAAAATACCAACACTTATGATTATTAGGAACCTGATGAAACAAATGAAAATTTAAATCTTGGCTTATTAATATCTTAATGATCTTGTTGGCTGTATCTTTTGATAAGTTTTGTCGATACAGCAATCGATGATTTTTCCAATTGTAAATACCAGCGCCAGAGGAAAAGGCGATGTAATCAAAGGGAACTTCCGGTGACAAAACTTCTTTTACTTTTTGAAGATTTCGTCCTGTCGCAGCAACACGCACAATTTCACGCTCGCCCAACAAATTAAGCATCCTCAAATCCTCGCTGCTTATTGTCTTATCGTTCCTTAAGAACGTTCCATCCAAATCGGTCGCAACTAATTTAATCGTTCTCATTTCTATTAATCCAACAACTGATAACTACTTATTTGTACCGGTGCATTGAGCGAAGGTAACACTTTCTCTAACAAAATTCCTTCGGCAGGGTTGTATCCATGACCAAAAGTTGCACGAACTCCAAGTGAAATAAATTGCACTGCTCGATCTAGCGCAATGGGCAAACTATCTCCTTGCAACAAGGCCCCTACCATAACGCTGGCAAATGCATCACCTGTTCCGGGATAGTTGGCTGGCAAATAATTGCAACCAACTTTCCAATAGCGATTGTCATCAATATTAAGAGCAACCACCGAGGTATTAGTTTGCTTTTCTTTATCGGGAACACTTGTAATAATTACTTTATTTGGGCCCATATCTGATAAGCGAACTGCCCATTCCTTAATTGTAGATATATCTATTTCTTTTGAATAATCTTCATTTAGAAGAAATGCAGCCTCTGTAAGGTTTGGAGTAATAACATCAGCCATGGAAACCAATTCTCGCATTTTATCAATCATCTTTTTATCAAATGCTGAATATAGCTTCCCGTTGTCCCCAAGCACAGGATCAACCACCACCAACTGTTCTGTATCAGAAAAGTCACTGATGAACTTCTTGACAATATCCACCTGCTCAGTTGCCGCAAGATATCCTGAATAGATGGCATTAAACCCCAAATTCATACTTTTCCAATGATTGATCATCGGCTGTAAATCAGCAGTCAAATCTCGTTTATGAAAGCCATTAAATGCACTGTGAGAAGAAAGAACTGCTGTTGGCAACGGACAAACCTGAATTCCCATCGACGACAAGATTGGAATTACGACAGTCAACGATGCCCTCCCAAATCCACTCAGGTCGTGAATAGCAGCAACACGCGGTATGGAATAGTATTTCATAAAGTGAATGTTTACGGGGTTCAATTTCGCAAAAAATCATCATAAAGATAACTCTTGACAATTACTAAATCGAATTGTAAAAATAAAAACTAGCATTTTTTGTGCTTTTGTCTATCTACAAAAACTGTTTACCGATTTTTTTAGGATGGATACCAGCATATTGATAGTTTTAGATCGTAATTTATATCTTTGTAAGCCTTAATTCACCACATACAAATTTTGGATAAAACAAACATTATGAAGATTGCACTTATCGGTTATGGGAAAATGGGTAAAACCATTGAACAAATCGCTAAAGAACGAGGACACGAAATTGTACTAACCATCGATATAAATAACCAAGACGAGTTAACGGTTGAAAACCTAAAAAAAGCAGATGTTGCTATTGAGTTTACCATCCCGGCATCGGCAATAGCAAATTATGAAGTGTGCTTAAAAAGCGGTGTTCCTGTTGTAAGTGGCACTACTGGCTGGCTTGATAAAAAAGAAGATGTTATTAAAATGATGAATGATAATGACGGAACTTTTTTCTATGCATCCAACTTTAGTCTGGGAGTAAACTTGTTTTTTGCTCTTAATAAACGGTTGGCAAAACTGATGGAAGGACGCTCTGAATATGACGTTAGAATGGAAGAAGTTCACCACACTCAGAAACTTGATGCTCCCAGCGGAACTGCAATTACTTTAGCTGAAGATTTATTTGATATACTTCCATCCAAAAATTCATGGACATTGGACGAACCTAAATCTGAAAGTGAAATGAATATCAAAGCAATTCGCGAACGACAAGTTCCGGGAATTCATCGGATACGTTATGAATCTGACATTGATTATATCGAAATTGAACACAGTGCTAAAAGTCGCCACGGCTTCGCGCTTGGTGCAGTTTTAGCAGCTGAATTTAGTTTTGGCAAAAAAGGAATGCTTACCATGAATGATCTTTTAAATATTTAATACGCCTCATAAAATGAAAGAAATCCTAACAAACAAATGGTTTAAGTTTATAGTTGTTGGCCTGATATATAGTCTTTGGGTCATCTGGCTAAAAAACTACTGGTGGTTTATCGGACTTGCCATTATTTTTGATATGTACGTCACTAAAAAAGTGCACTGGGCATTTTGGAAGAAAAAAAATCCGCCGGGAGGAAAACAAACCAAGGTTGTTGAATGGGTAGATGCCATCATTTTTGCAGTTATTGCTGCCACATTCATTCGGATGTTTTTCATTGAAGCTTATACCATCCCAACTTCTTCCATGGAAAAATCGATGCTGGTTGGCGACTTCTTGTTTGTGAGTAAAACTTCGTATGGCCCAAAACTTCCAAACACGCCACTGTCTTTTCCATTTGTGCATCATACAATGCCTCTTACCCAAAAGACCAAATCATATTTGGAATGGATCCAAAATCCATATAAACGAATCGCAGGCTTTGGTGATGTAAAAAATAATGACGTGGTTGTTTTCAATTTCCCTGAAGGTGACACGGTTGCGATGAATATGCCGACTCAAAGTTATTATCAGCTTGTTCGTTCTTATGGACGGGAAAGAGTTTGGTCAGATACTCGTTCTTTTGGTGAAATAGTCAGCCGCCCTGTTGACAAAAGGGAGAATTACATTAAACGATGCATTGGTATTCCTGGTGATGAAATTGAAATTAAAGATGCTCAGGTATATGTAAATGGAGAAGAGCAACATCATTTTGCAGGCGTACAATACGATTATATTGTGACAACTGATGGCACATCAATAAACAAAAGAACCCTTGAAAAAATAGGTATATCAAAGGCCGATCAGCAAGTGTTCTCCGGATCCCAATTTTTATTTCCAATGACTGATGAACAAGTCAAAGAATTGGAGAAACTACACAATGTTAAAACGATCAAAAAAGTGAACATGCCTGCCGGAAATTGGGATAAAAATATTTTCCCGCACAGCGAAAATTACCCATGGAATGTTGACAATTTTGGACCACTTGAAATACCACAAAAAGGAGAAACAGTAAATCTAACAATGACCAATCTTCCGATTTACGAACGGATTATTGACCTGTATGAGGAAAATGATTTGGAAGTGAAAGATAGTACCATCTTCGTGAATGGTGTTGCCACAGACAATTATACCTTTAAAATGAACTATTTTTGGATGATGGGTGACAACAGGCACAACTCCGCAGACTCTCGTTATTGGGGTTTTGTTCCGGAAGACCATGTTGTTGGAAAAGCTGTATTTATCTGGTTGTCGCTGGATAAAGAAAAAGGATTCCCAGCAAACATTCGTTGGAGCCGGCTATTTACGTCAGTAAAATAGATCTTAAGACATTTAAATATCAAAAGGGATTATGAACACTTGCTTCATGATCCTTTTTTTCGTTACTTTTCGTAAAAAATTTGCCTATGTCTGCTGCTGCAATAATCATTCTAATATTGGCCCTGCTTTTGGTCATATTCACGCTTCAGAACACCATGCTGGTAAGTCTTAAAATTTTCTTTTGGGAATTGACTGATGTTCCATTGGTACTAACCCTTATTGTCTGTTTAATTATTGGATTTCTGGTTGCCTTCATTCTATATTATCCTTCAGCCTGGAAAATGAAAAAGAAGATAAAAAATCTTCAAAAACAGGTAGATGATTTAGGAGGAAATACTGATTTTGAAGTTTCGACCGGCGAAGATTATGACTTAGGAAATGAAGAAGAAACAGAGGAAGGATTTTTCAAGGAATAGAAAAAGATGGATAATCAGGCTATTTTACTCAGTACTGCCTACTTACCGCCAATTCAATACATTAGCAAATTTTTGAGCTATAACACGATTTGGCTGGAGGCATTTGAAAATTTCACCAAACAAACATACCGAAACCGTACAATAATTCTTGGGGCCAATGGTCCGGAATCGTTGGTCGTTCCTGTTGAAAAAGGACGTAGCAAACAATTGGTTTGCGACTTGAAGATTTCATATGATACAAACTGGCAACACATACATTGGCAAGCGATTGTTTCAGCTTACAACTCCTCTCCCTTTTTTGAATTTTTAGAAGCAGATTTCATTCCCTTCTTTCAAAAGAAGTACGAATATCTTTTTGACTATAACTTGCAAATTATGCAGGTGATTTTCGAAATACTTGAAATTAAACCGAACATTAAGCAAACATTGGATTTTGAACAAGTTGAAGAATCCTGTCTAAATTTCCGGGAAGCAATTCATCCAAAACCAAAAAAAGCCATTATTGATCCGAATTTTAAACAAAACCCATACTCACAGGTTTTTGATGATAAATTTGGTTTTACTCCGAATCTCAGCATTCTGGATTTACTTTTTAATTGTGGTTCAGAAAGTTATTCTAAAATTTTGGAATATGTCCGGTGAAACTAGATGAAACTTTATAAAGTTTATCTTTATAATGACTGTCATACAATCAAAATACGTCCAAATGAAATTTCATCACATTCTCACAATCCTTTTTTTACTGATATTCTTTTCAGGTAATTCTCAGGAATACAAAATATTGCCAGATGATTTCAATAATCTTTCGATCGAGGGGAATATCGGTTTTACGAAACCAGTCATGAATTTTTCCGACGGATATTTTGACGATCGTATTAGTCCACTGGCAACTGAATTTGGACTAAGATACATGCTAAACGAATATTTTGGACTCAAGCTTGATCTGGCATACAACCAATATACCAGCGCCCCAAAAAGTATAGACTTTCGTACAGATCAGTACCGGATTAGCATGCAGGGAGTGATAAATGCCGGAAGATTATTAAAGTTTCAGCAGTGGACTCAAACTTTTAACTTACTTGCTCACGGTGGTCTTGGAATTGGCAGTTTGAAGTATCATGAGCCAACTTATAGCACCGACATTGATGATGTTGTTAATTTGGTTGGAGGGCTGACCGGACAAATAAGAATATCTGACCGAGTGGCCTTAAATATGGGAGTAAATGCAGTTGGAAATTTTATTCAAAATCATGCATTCGATGGTGGCGATCCAAATGGTCAGAAATTTGGGTTGATTGTAAACGGTACCGCTGGACTATCATTCTACCTGGGAAAGAAAAAGAAACACGCTGACTGGTATATTCGAAAAAATCAATCGATTCAGAGACTAAAATCTGAATCGATTGATTTAAATAAAAAAATTGATAAAAAGCACGATAATATTACCAGTACAAGTCTGAATACAAAACAACTGGAAACTGAGATTGCCAAGGTTAAAGAATATATTGATCATCGCGACTCTGCATCAAATAAAGACGATATTGAAAACTCAGAAAGTTCAGTTTTTAAGTTATTGGCTGAAAATGGGTATCTTAATTTCTACTTTGATTTTGATAGTTATAGCATTCAAAAACCGTCATTCTCAAAAATCTTGTTTTTAAGAAATTATTTAGAGAAGCACTCTGACACATCGATAGTTCTGGAAGGTTATGCGGATGAAAAGGGAGATGAAGAATACAATCTGGAGCTTTCAGAAAAGCGAGCCATTGCAATTAAGAAATATCTTATCGATTTTGGAATTGCGGGAAACAGAATTATTATCGAAGCAAAAGGAAAAGATCAAATTTTCAAAAATAGTCCTTCCAGAATACAACCTTTTGCAAGACGGGTAAGTATTCGAATTAATGAAATTGGATCTTAATATACTCTTTCAAGAATTAAAGCAATAAGACTATCTGTTGTATATTTCAGTAAGTTCTTTTAAATAACTTTTGTGCTTTTCTTTTATATCTGTCCATTTAAAGCGCCATTCCCAATTGTTAGCAGCAACTCCGGGTACATTCATTCTAGCTTTGGAGTCCAATCCCAACAAGTCTTGCAGAGGAATAACGGCTTTATTTGCAACTGAAGCCCAGGCCAATTCGATGAGTTTTGCTGCTACCCGTTTTGAATTCACTCCAAGATATCTTTTTACATTTTTACGTTCCCGCTTTGTCATGGATTTCGCCCATCCCAACGTAGTATCATTGTCGTGAGTTCCGGTGTACACCACGAAATTTGAAGTATAATTGTGCGGAAGATGCTCATTGGTTTCATCTGAAGCATAGGCAAATTGCAATACTTTCATTCCGGGTAAATTAAATTCATCACGCAAGCGCTCCACTTCCGGTGTAATTACCCCCAAATCTTCAGCAATAATTCGTAATTCGCCAAGTTGCGATTTCAATAAATTCAAAAGCTCATAACCTTTTGCAGGCTCCCATTTACCATTAATTGCAGTCTTTTCTGAAGCCGGTACAGACCAGTAAGATTCCAAACCACGAAAATGATCAATTCGAATTTCATCGAACATATTTAAATTGAAATGAACGCGAGCAACCCACCAATCAAATTTTCTCTTTTTTATATGCGCCCAGTTAAATACAGGACATCCCCATAACTGACCCGTTTCACTGAAATAATCCGGTGGAACACCCCCTACAAAAGTTGGTTGCCCCGTTTTATCCAGATGAAATAAATCCTGATTCGACCAAACGTCAGCACTATCCAAAGACACATACAGAGGAAGATCACCAATGAACGATACATTCATTGCATTCGCATATGCTTTTAAGGCAAACCACTGCTTAAAAAAGATAAACTGTACAAACCGGTGAAAATATATATCATCGGCATATTCGTGATGCACGGCTTCCAACTGCTTCGGCAATCGAAATCTTAATTCTTCCTCCCACTGATTCCAACACTTTTCATGATCACGCCCCTTTAATGCACTAAACAAAGCATAATCATCCAACCACCAGGAATTCTCTCCTAAAAACGTATAATAATCTTCTTTGAAATCCTCAAATCGCTCCTGAAATATCTTAAAAGCCTTTCTTAATAGATTGTCTTTTGCTTTCGCGACAAGATCGTATTCGACCTTTTTCACAGAAAAAGATTTCATCCCTTCCAGATCAGTAGCTTGCAATAAATCTTCCTCAACCAGCTTATCCAGGCTAATTAATAATGCACTGCCTGCAAACGCCGAAAAAGATTGATAGGGAGAATTTCCATAACCAGTGGGGCCTATTGGAAGAATCTGCCAAATCTTTTGTCCACTTTCGTACAAGAAGTCAACAAAACGAAATGCCTCCTCTCCCATGGTTCCAATTCCATAACGACTGGGAAGAGAGCTTATATGGAGCAAAATACCACTACTGCGTTTTATCATTACTGAAAGCGATTTCTAAATTCTAATAAATGAGCGGCTGTTTCACGCACAAGGCGTTGTACCTCTAATCCATGTGATAAATCTGGAACAAACGAAGCACCTTCGGGTTCAAGCAAAAATAAGTAATGACCGTGTATCATTGATCTCAACCATCCCGATGGAACATGCCCTGATGGGAAACTGGTATGCGGACTAAAGTCGCTACCAGCATAAACTTTCACCCAATTGCCCTCATCTTCGAGGTAATACTCAAAATAATCCTGTTGATGAGAATGAAAACGAATTGCTCCTTTTTCTGCATATATTTCAAAAGCTAATAAATCTCCGGTTCCTGAACTTACCCTACTTGCATTTAAGTGACCAACTGCTCCTGATGATTTGTCTATTAACGAAATTTCTGAAAACAGATCGGAACCTTTATCCACATCTTCAAAGTTACCCCCCTGAACTGCCGAAGTTATCGTCAACTCTTTTCCCAGAAAAGCTAGCATTAAACTGATGGCGTGAGAGCCTAAATCAGCCATCGCTCCACCATCAGGGGCAGGGGTCAATCTTGTTCTGCGTTTATCCCGATAGCTGAGTTTTAAATAATCGGCATGAAGATATCTAAATGAAAAATGAATGGGTTTCCCAAAATCAGTTTCGCTCCAAAATTTCAATGCTTTTATCATCGCAGACATTTGCAAAAATTGGAACCCAATTTGAATCTTTTTAGAAGATGATATCAATTCGGACAATTCCTGTTCTTCCTGCAAACTGGAACAAACTGGCTTTTCAAGATAAATTTTGGTAACGTTGGGCATTTCATGAACGGCCTTTAAATGTTCCGCATGTACCTTATTAGGGCCTAGAATCAAAACTGCATCCAATGATTCATTTTTTATAAACTGATCAAAGGTCTCAGCCTTTTCAAAACCAAAATCCTTAGCAAATTTAGTCCGGCTTTCTTCCCTTTGCGAACAAACCGAAACCAGCTTTAGTGTTGGTGTTTCCTGATAATAGAATTGTATCGAGTTTAAAGCAAAAGCATGAGCACGAGCAATTCCACCCGCTCCAAGGAAACCAATATTTAGAGTCTTCATTTGTTTATTTTTCCATTTGATTCTCAAAAATAAGCCTTTTATTCTTTTTTGCATATTTAAAAGAAAAGCAGAACGAAATCTTTTTACAGGGAGTGGTTCAGAAATATTACCTTTGCAAAAAATAAATGCGAATAATATGGCGGCAATTGGTGTAATCAATGAATTGGAAGTTGTAAAAGAAGTTGATTTTGGAATTTATCTGGATGGTGGTCCTCATGGAGAAATATTAATGCCTAAAAGATATGTTCCTGAAAACTGCAAGGTTGGTGACCGATTGGAAGTTTTCATTTATCTCGATTCTGAAGATCGAATAATAGCGACATCGGAACGTCCTATAGCCATGGTAGGGCAATTTGCCAAACTTAAAGTGGTTTCATGTACCGGAGTTGGGGCATTTCTGGATTGGGGATTGCCCAAAGATTTATTAGTTCCATTTCGTGAGCAGCAGCAAAAAATGGAAGAAGGAAAAACTTACCTGGTGTATATTTATCTGGATGATGAGAGTCAACGAATTGTAGGCACTTCGAAGTTAGACAAATGCGTCGATAATCTTCCGGTTGATTATGAAATTGGTGAAGAAGTTGATTTAATTATTGCCGGGCAAACTGATTTGGGATACAAAGCAATTATAGACAACAGCCACTGGGGAATGATCTATAAAAATGAAGTTTTCCAAACGCTAAAAACCGGGCAAAAGCATAAAGGATTCATCAAACACATTCGACCTGATGAGAAAATTGATCTGGCTCTTGAAAAAGCTGGGTACGAAAAGATTGATGATATCTCGCAAAGCATTTTGAACAAGCTTGCCGCCAATAATGGATTTCTGCCAATCAATGATAAAACAGATCCGGAAACCATTAAACAAACTTTTCAAATAAGTAAAAAGAATTTCAAGAAAGCTATTGGATCTCTATACAAACAACGCTTAATCAGTATCGAAGAAAAGGGTATAACCTTGTTGTAGGCAAATAACAACGAAATAATTCCACTTAATTCTAGAAAAAACAGACTCTCAGGATGAAACTTTGCATTGCAGAGAAACCAAGTGTAGCCAGAGAAATTGCGCAAATTATTGGAGCAAAAAGCCGTCGTGATGGATATTTCGAAGGAAATGGCTACCAGGTAAGCTGGACATTTGGACACCTTTGCACCCTCAAAGAGCCTCATGATTATACTGGCCGCTGGAAATACTGGAACCTTCACGAACTACCGATGATTCCCAAAAGGTTTGGGATTAAAGTCATTGAAGACGAAGGAGTGCAAAAGCAATTTAATATTCTTCAAAGTTTAATTGAAAAAGCAGATCAAATTATCAATTGTGGTGATGCCGGTCAGGAAGGAGAATTAATACAGCGCTGGGTACTGACAAGAGCAAAGAATAAAGCTCCAATCAAGAGGTTGTGGATTTCTTCACTAACTGAAGAAGCTATTCGGGAAGGCTTTAACAAGCTGATGGAAAGTGAGGATTTTGATAAACTTTATGAAGCAGGAAGTGCCAGAGCAATTGGCGACTGGTTGTTGGGAATGAATGCAACTCGCTTATACACCCTCAAATACGGACAAAACAAACAAGTTCTTTCCATTGGCAGAGTGCAAACCCCCACCCTTGCGATGATTGTAGAACGTCAATTGGAAATTGAGAATTTCAAGCCGCAACCATATTGGGAAATTAAAACACTATACAGGGAAACTGTGTTTTCTGCTACTTCTGGGCGATTTCAAAAGCCGGAAGATGCAAATACTGTTTTACAGGAAATTTCAGGTCAGGATTTATACATCGGGAAAATTGAAACTAAAAACAGCAACGAACACCCACCCCGATTATTCGATTTAACTTCCCTGCAAATTGAATGCAACCGAAAATTCAACCTGAGTGCCGATGAAACGTTGAAAACCATCCAATCTTTATATGAAAAGAAAGTAACTACCTATCCGCGTGTTGACACCACTTTCCTTTCAGATGACATCTATAAAAAAGTTCCGGCAACTCTCAAAAACTTAAAAGCATACGAAAACCTGACCACTCCCATATTGCAGGCCGGAAAGATTCGAAAGTCAAAAAAAGTTTTCGATAATAAGAAAATCACGGATCACCATGCAATTATTCCAACCGGAATAAGCAGGATTGATTTAAGCGATGCAGAAAAAAAAGTGTATGACATGGTTACCAGGCGATTTATCGCTGTTTTTTATCCCGATTGCAAAATTGCCAATACAACTATTGAGGCAACTATTGCCAACCATAAATTTAAAACTACCGGGAAACAAATTCTGAAGCCTGGTTGGCGGGTTGTTTTTCAAAATGACAGTACTTCTAACGAAGACCGTATCCTGCCTGAATTCAGGACAGGTGAACACGGCCCTCATCAACCAGACTTGCAGGAAAAGCAAACGCAACCACCCAATTATTTTACGGAGGCGACCTTATTGCGCGCCATGGAAACTGCCGGTAAAAATATGGATGACGATGAGTTGCGTGAATTAATGAAAGAGAATGGGATTGGTCGTCCATCCACCCGCGCAAACATCATTGAAACTCTCTTTAGAAGAAAATATATTCGGAAAGAACGAAAACGGTTGGTAGCCACCCCAACCGGAATTGATTTGATTAGCAGCATTGAAAATGAATTGTTAAAATCGGCAGAATTAACAGGACAATGGGAGCGTAAACTGAAACAAATTGAATCAGGTGAATTGGAAATTGCGCAATTTATGGATGATTTGAAGACAATGGTGTGGGAAGTAATCACACAGGTAAAACAATCTCCAAGGAAAGAAATAACGATTATTGAAGAAGTTAAGCCTGAACCGAAGAAAAAGGAAAAGAAGAAAACCACCAATCTGCCAATTGAGCAACTTAACTGTCCAAAATGTAAAACCGGAAATCTGATTAAAGGAAAATCAGCCTGGGGATGTTCACAATGGAAAGACGGTTGTAAATTTGTTGCTCCCTTCAAGTATTTCAATAAAAAACTAACAGACAAGCAAATACATGATTTGATTTCGAAAGGCAAATCGTCGTTAATCAAAGGCTTTCAATTTGATTCATTAAAAGCGGCAGGACGATTGGTTTTTGATGAAGAATTTACCATCAAACTGCACCCTGAAATTACAGACGACACCATATGTCCGAAATGCAATAGCGGCAAAATCCTAAAAGGAAAAACTGCCTGGGGATGCTCTAATTTCAAAAACTGCGATTTTAGGATTCCTTTTGAAATGTAATTTGATGATCTCGTGTTATTTTCAACTTACCAGGTTTATTTGTTCGTTTTTTTAATGTCTATCTGACTTTCTCAGCTACACGCAATGATTCATAACTTCCAAGTATTCAAGCACTCTTCCAACACTTTTTCAATCTAGTTGGCATACATAATCCAGTATCATTTATTCTTTAATTCAACATACCCTGAAAGAGCACATGAATTCAAACCTTTAAATTCTTTCGCCAGTATTAATGCATTTAGTTTGGCTCCCTTTGCATTGGTATGCACATCATCATTTGTGTAAAATTGACTGACAATATTTGATCCCATCACATCGTATTCAAGTGCAATCGCTTGATTAAGATCGAAAAATACAACATTTTCATTTTTAGCAATTTCTCGTAACCAACTAATATAATTGCTGCTCATAAGTTCATCTTTTTGACTTGCCCACTTATTTTCCGGAACTTGTGAAAGAAGAATGACATTCACACCTTTCGCTTTTGCCTCGGTGATATAATTTTTCATATACCAGCCATAGGTGTGAATTATCTCTTTCGAACCATCTTCCAGTGCAACCTCTCTTACTTCATTCCCTGCTCCTGGTAACGGAGCAAGCAATTTCGATTTATCAAGCTCAGCATTTTCTGAATACCCATATTGTATCAATAAAAAGTCTCCTTCCTTAAACTTAGACAAAACGTCATCCCACACCCCATCAGCTAAATAACTCCTGCAGTTTGCTCCAATCGTTGCACAGTTTGAGACATGAATGCGTGTGGTATCCAAATATTCGGATAATTCATCTCCCCAGCCAAAAGTTTCGCTACTGCCACCAATCACATTAGCATCTCCTATAGTGAATACATTCTTCTTAACAGGAAAATGAATCTCCGGACTTTTTAAAAGATAATCTTTCAGATAGCAATCTTCCGATTCGCGAATGCTTTCAGCTATCATAGAAGCAGCTAAAACAGCTCCATTAGCAGTAGTATGTTGCTCGTCATGTGCGAGAAAATAGTTTCCGGTGACAAAATCTGCCCCCATATCTTCCATTGCAGAAGCCATTTTTTCATTCAAATTAACGAATTCGATTTCTTCAAAATTGGCAACTTCGCGAGCCCATTCTCCATAGAGTGTGTCATTTCTTAGAACTTTTCCATTCTCCCATTCATTCTCAGGAATTGGTGATATCACAATTGGAATGGCCTCCTTCTTCTTTGCTTCAATAATATACTGTCTTAAATACCAACCATAGGAATGCACCACCTCAAGGGCTCCAGTCAACTCATTATGAATCTTTTCAGATTTTTCACTGATACCATCAAAAGTTCCCCGTGCTCTGAGCTTATCATTTATCGGCGAATCATCATTGTGCCCAAACTGAATAATGACGTAATCTCCGGGTTGTAAATTACGTAATATTGAATCCCATAGTCCCATGGTTCTGAATGTCCTGCTACTTGTCTCGTCCATTGCATGATTCTCAATATTTATCTTGCTGGTATCAAAAAACTGTACAAGCGGGTCACCCCATCCCCATAAGCCACCAGCACCATCGCCTCGTCCATTTTTTACCGTCGAATCACCAATAATATATACTGTAGGTTTTATATTTGGGATATCCTTCTCAGAAACCTTGCACCCGACAAAAAGGCTGATTAATATTAAATAACTGATTATTCGAGTCATAATCGTAGTATTTAAATTCAAATTCGCAATATTGAAATAACTAGTTCTTTATCAAGTGAAATTACAAATAAATAACAGGTTTAATAAACTTAAAAGATTAAATAATCTTAATTGCCTGTCGCGTAAAGATACTCTCTGTTTCAAACTCTGGTTAGACCATTTTAAACAGGCAATCCGAACCCGTTGCATCCAATTTGTAAATAGCACGACACCAGAACTTTTTACACCAACTACAATTTATAAAAAAGACTGCCCATGCTCTGGGCAGTCTTATAAAATTTTTGGACAACTGCTCTTAGACTCTGGAAGCTGAACTAATTACTTACTCAGCAACTCAATAGAGCATGATTAAGTTTATCTACGAACAACTTACGGTAATCTGCTTCAATTCCTTTTGTAATTCCTCTCCTATAACTTTTATACCTTTCTCAATATCCTGGAAATTTGCATTTGAAAAATTTAGGCGAATATGATTGCTTTTTTCCCTATTCACATAAAATGAATTACCCGGGACAAAAATAACACCTCTTTCCATGGTTCTATTTACTAACTCTTTTGAACAAATACCTTCGGGAAGAGTCAACCAAAGAAACATTCCCCCGGAGGGCTGGATAAAAGTAATTTCTTCAGGTAAATATTTTGAAAGCATTTCCTGCATAAAACAACATTGATCGGCATATTTCATTTGAACCTTTTTCAGATGCGCATCCAAATCATAGTGAGTTAAAAAGTGATGCAGTACATATTGTGTTAGGTTATTCGGATTTAAATCGGTGGATTGCTTGGCTTTATCAAAATGTGGAACTAATTCTGGTGGCAAAATCACCCATCCATTTCTCAATCCAGGAGCTACCATTTTGGAAAATGAGCCTGTCCATGCAACATGGTCTGGTGCCAATTTTTTAACAGGAACGGGGAATTCCCCTTCAAAACAAATTTCATTATACGGATCATCTTCCAACAAAAACTGGTTGTACTTTTTCAATAGTAATGCCAAATCTTGCCGCTTCTCCAATGAATAGCTTATGCCTGAAGGATTCTGAGCATTAGGAACCGCATACATCATTTTAACATCTCCATTTAAGAAGAATGATTCAATTCCGACCATATCAGCCCCATCTTTCCCAAGATCTACTTCACAAAAATTAGGCTGATATGCAGATAAGGCCTGAATTGCACCTAAATAACTTGGCTTTTCCAGAATAACTCCATCACCCTTATCTATGAATAATTTCGCCATAATATCTATTACTTGTTGAGATCCGTTAGTGATAACAACCATTTCAGGAGTAATATCCATGTTATATTTGGAGCTATATCTATTTGCAATCCATTGGCGAAGGGGGTAATATCCTAAAGAACCGGCATACTGCAAAATGTCCCTCCCACTCCTATTCATCACAATTTTTGCAGATTCGGAAAGTTCATCAACTGGAAATAAGTCAGGATTAGGTAAACCACCAGCGAATGAGATTAATTCCTTTTTTCCTGCAACATTTAATATACTGCGCACAAAAGAGGCAGGTATATTTTGATATTGATTGGATAGTTTCTTAAATAAAAATTCATTTTCCATAGCATGTATTTTAAGTTAAAAAAATAGCAAACAAAAAGCCCTCCCCGGAAACCTACCGGAAAGGGCTTATTAATGGCAAAGCAATCCCGATCCTAGGTGGTTTTCCCCACTAGAATAATCGCGACGGCTGCTAAAAGTGATGTATATCCCATATTACATAAAAAAGAAAGGCCATCCCCTTTTGAAGAGAATGGCCTTTGATTTATTCAATATTTTCTATTTATCCATACTCTTCTCTAATCCAACAAAAGGACCGCCACAAGTGCTGCAAGAATAATATGGATATATTTTTTCATCATAGTTCTACAAAGAAAGAATAATCTTTATGATTATTTATTTTTTTAAGTATCACAACTATCAATAATCAATAATTATTTAACTTTCGAAAAACCAGAAGCTCTATTGCCCGCCAATTCAGTCTTTTAACTTTTCATCCAACTTTACCAATGCTTCAGCTGTTCCATGCTTCTTTTCAGAAAATGCTCCGGCAATGATTAAAGCGAATATAAGAATGGCAGCAACATAAATGTAAGCAGGAATTGGAGGCGCTTCTCCCTGAGCATATGAATGCATGCCTGATAAGTAATAATTAACGCCAAAAAATGTCATTAGAACCGAGCTAATTGCCGCTAACGAAAAAGAACTCAAAACATAACTGCTATTCATCCCCGGAATTTTTCTAAGGTGAATAATAAAAGAGTACACCAATATAGTTACCAAAGCCCAGGTTTCCTTTGGATCCCATCCCCAATATCGTCCCCATGACTCATTGGCCCACACACCACCAATAAAAGCCCCAATTGTCAATAAAATCAGGCCAATGATTAGAGCCAATTCTATAATTATTGATATTTCAACAATTGTATACGACGCACTTTTAATCGTCCTGGGAGAACGTATCACCATTAAAATCAAATTTAGCAATCCCAACAGTGCTGCTATCCCCAAAAATCCATAACTGGCAGTAATCACAGCAACGTGAACAATTAACCAATACGATTTTAATACAGGTACCAGGTTTGTGATTTCCGGATTCATCCAGCTCAAACCTGCAACCATTAAAATTAATGAGGTCAATATTGTTGTAACCGGCAATGTAATTGGTGATCTTTTCATAAAGATAAATCCAGATAACAAGGTCGCCCATCCAACAAACAACATCGTTTCATATCCGTTGCTCCAAGGCGCATGTCCTGAAATATACCATCTAACAATCAACCCAAATGAATAGGCAATAAAAGCGAGCGTTATCAGGATTGTCCCGGGTTTTTGAAATTTATTCAGACGAGCTTTAATATTGAAAATCTGAATTAAATGGACAATCAACAGGTAAAAGCCAAGTAATCCGCATATCTTTTGCAAGAGACTGAAAATATTAAAGCGGTTGTACCAAATTTCCATTTTGACCTTCGATTTTGAAGGAATTATTTTAGCCCCATGCTGCATTTGAAGATCTTTAATTTCTTGCAAATAACTTTCGGCTTTTTGATAATTGCCGTTATCTATTGCTGCACTCACCGACATAAAGTAATTCGATAGAGTTGGTTCTTTTCCACTATTCTCCTCTTTCTTGTAAAATTGATCTTCTGTAATCCAGGTGTCATTTGCATCTTCCTTATCTGGAAATATGCGAAGGAAGTCACCATTAAAAATCTGGAAACAGATATTGACTCGTTCATCAACATTAATCACTTCTTTATCGTACTTATTTCGTTCCGTCGGTTTCTTCTTGTAGGCTGCATCTATAAACTGTTTCAATCTATAAACACCTGCCGACATATCTACCAAGCTATTGAAAGAAGCATACTTATCTTTCAAGCCCAAATCTCGCCGCAGTTCACTATTCCCAACTTTTATAATTGGTATATTTTTCCAGGTTGAAGGACGTACACTCATTCCTAAATAGACTTCAGAAGCAGACATCCCCTCATAAGTATTCTTCCTGGTAAGTTTTCGCAAAACTTCAGATGCCAGGGTATTTAATGGCTCTACACGCCCTTTATGATCCTGTACCAGTAATTCATCAAAAGAATGAATAATTTCCTTATCAATTTTTGCCGGCCGTATAAACTGTGCGGAGGAAAATTGAGGTATTAAGAACAAGCACAGTAAAAGACTCAAATTCAACGCTTTTTTCTTCAATTCTTTTAACCTGGAGCCGGAGCGAAGCAAAGCATGAAAACGACTTTTACGATTAAAAAAAGTAAAGACCATACCCAACGTCATTAAGAAATATCCCCAATAGGTGATCGCTGTTCCTACTGCATCGTGACTTACAGATAGAACAGTTCCCTTCTCATCCTGATCATAAGACGATTGAAAAAAACGATACCCTCCATAGTCCAATATGTTATTCATATAAATTCGATAGGGTAACTCAACATTATTTTTCTCGTCTACTAAAGTTACTTCACTTGCATAGGAAGATGGGCTCATTGATCCTGGATAACGATCTAGTTGAAAATCGTTTAAGTGAATATTAAATGGTAAATCAATGACTTTTGCTCCATATGATAACTTTAATTGAATTCCACCGACTTTTGCATTTACACTTCTACCCTCAATCCCATTTTTCCCAAAGAATACAATTGGTTTACTTTCCCCATTCGCACTTACCATTAATTGGATAGCATCCATCGCAGCTCCACGATTCGGACCTTGCACGGAGTTAATTATTTTTCGCCCTTTAGGAAAGTAGGATTTTAAAACAAAAACAGTCTCACCAATTTTGTACATCGAGCGAGGTGTTAATTCTATTGGTTCTCCCGGAGGTAATATATTTCCTGGGGTGCCATCCATGGAAAATGTTTGAATCGTATCAAAAGGAGTCAGTGCCAGATTGTTTGAAGAACGATCTAAATACAAGGTCTTTTCATCTCGCTGCCCTTCAAAACTTATTGAGAAATCGTTGAATTGGATGTCATTATTAATTTCAAGTATTTTGTCTTGTCTTTGAGTTGAAGCGTCAAGAATAATAAAAGAAATAACAGGATAGCCACCTTCGTCTGCAACTGCTGTTTCTTCGGCAGAAGGTACAAATTGAAGATCACTCAATTTTACTGAAGTACCACCAACCTCTACACTTTTATTAAAATGTGGGTATGTATATGGGGAAAGTCTCACGCCCCATTCATCAACCACTTTATCCTCACCGCTAAAAGCTTCCAATTGGATGAACGTATTTTCAGTAACAAGTTTATTATTAGACGCGCCTTCCCGAATATGAAGTGTCCCTTCGTAACTGAAAAAACGTGAAGTTCCGGCACCAATCAGTATGACAATAAATGCCAAATGAAAAAGTATCATGCTCCATCTTTTCAATACAAAAGCTTTATAAAAAAACAATCCACCAATAAGATTGATCCCTGTAACAATTAATAAAATATTGAACCACCAGGCATTATAAATTAATATTTTAGCTGTTTCTGTACCGTAATCATTTTCGATGAAAGTTGCGTAGGCAATTGAAGCTGCAAATACTACAATTAATACGGAAGAAGTAAACATCGAAAACAAAATAGACGCTATTTTTTTCATAAGACAGTATTCTTGAAATGAAAAATGTATTTTCTTTTATTGATAATCGCTTTCAATATAATCATTAAAAAAAACTCCTTTGCTTTTTCAAACAAAGGAATTTCTTTATGCTAACATTTTTGTTATCTGTTAATTTGTTGTTGGATCATCGTGAGCAATCTTGGCAGAATACTCAGCATAATTGAATCCTTTAAACGTTGGACTTTCTGAATTGTGACAAGTGATACAAACTTTCTCATCGGGAATAATCATTCCTTTGGACAACGCCAGCTTTTGATTTTTCATTATTCCCGCTGATTTGTATACACTACCTGGTCCGTGACATGATTCACAAGAAACACCTTCATCAGCACCCAATGTTGCTACCAAACTGGCATCAATACTTGCCGCTGTAGAGTGACATTTTAAACATTTTGGATTGGTTGCCTCATCTCCTTTTAACGCTTTCATTGCATTCGCATGAGGACCTGCTGCCCATTTATTATATTGCTCGCCCTTATCTGGTTTATTGTGACACATTTTACACTTCGTAGCGCCAATATATTTAAAATTCTGAGACATCGCTGCAGAACTAATCATTAGTGCCAACCCCAGTAGAAATAGAATCCTTTTGTACTTCATAACTTCCAATTTTAAGATTAGTATTTTAAATTTATTATCATTTTCTATGCCAAAGTAACTTCTTGCTAAATTTATCTTTCGTCCTAAGTTAACAACTTAAATTCTGATGTACAATATGCTAAAAAGTATGATTTCATTTAACAATTAATACAATGCGGAATGACACATCGAACAAGATTCAGTTTTCCAATCTTCTCCAATATCAACTGGATGAACAAACTCAAGTGGTTCCAGTGAACTTGAATACACCATGCTATCCTGAACAGTCTGAGCCAAAATAGTATGGCAGGAATTACAATCTTTTGAAATTACATCCCCCGATTCCGAAGCATGCCGATCGTTGTGACAACGGAAACACCCTTCGAATTCCATATGACCAATATTATTTGGATAGTGAATCCAACTTACATTCATTTCCGGGAAAATATTATTTGAATACCCATCTTGAATCGCAGCAATTGCCTGATCTATCTCAGACCTTCTATTTTCAAAAATCTCAGGTTCTACAGCCTCATAGTATTCTATGATCTGATTTTTAATGGCCGAATAAGCACTATCTTTAGATGGATATTCCTGATTGAGAGCTAACATGGCATTAAGCTTAATACTCGGAAGAGATTCTGGTATCTTCCCTTCACTCATTGCCTGATCAATAAAATTTTGAGGAACCTGATAATTATGAGAAGGCCTGTTATGGCAATCTAAACAATCCATAACTCTAACCTCCAGCGAATCTAGCTCTTCTTGAGTTAGCTGGTTATCGCTATCCGTAAAAATCTTTGATTCCCCTGTTTTTGTATTAGTATACTTCACCCAAGGAATGATTTGTCTGTCTTCGTCTGAAGACTTGTATTCAATCTTTACATCCGGGCTAATATGCTGGTGAATCCCTTTTTCAAGGCCATGAGATGTTTGCTTTGAGCTAATTTTCATTTTTAGATTGACGATCACTTCGGTATTCTCATCATCAGCAAGGAACGAATGTTCCTCTCTAAGTTTGCTGTCATAAAACTTATCTGGCCAATGGCATTCTTCACAAGTTTCCTGCGCTGGACGAAGATTCGCGATTGGGGTTGGGATTGGTTTTGGATATTTTTTTGCCAAAACAGAATAGACCTGGTACAAACCGGATAACTTACTCTTCACATACCAACTAGCTCCAGAACCAACATGGCATTCCACACATGCAACACGCTCGTGCGAAGATCCATGATAAGTTGTGTATTCGGGTTCCATTACCGTATGGCACATTTTACCACAAAATTCGACGGACTCTGTATAATGAAAAGCTTCATAACTGCCAATCGAAGATATAATTAACAAAAATACAGTACCAATAATAAATATCACTCCTGCATTCCGAACACCTAAATCATTAAAATCAACAATTGGCCAATTTAGTGTTCTGCCTTCACTTTCAGCTTTTCGTGCTTTCTTCCGGTTAATTCTCATCCCTATTGGAATGAGGATTAATCCTACAATCATGAAACCTGGTAATACAATATATATGAATAATCCTATATAGGATCCTCCAAATCCGAAGAATAAATTGAGAACCAATAATGATAAGATTGATGCAAGGTTAAACACAGCTAATACTGCACCAGTAATGGATATCCAATTCTTTATTGAAGAAGGTAATTTCATACTTTTCAATTTAGCAGTTACTGTTATTTATCGATATACAAGATTGTGAAAAAATACTCAATAATTCAATCTTGTTCTTTAATTTATATAGCGTCTAAACAATTGATTATTATCAATTTAAACACACATCAAAACAATGATCATTCGTTCATTATTACTAAAATTGAATCAACTATTTATGCATATTTCTCAATGAAAAATCAGTGAATAAATAATTAAAACCACCAGTATTATTCCTGAGAACAAGGCAACATAACCGAATAATCTCACCATCCTCATTTTTTGTTTTGAAAATTCTTTAACCACGGTGACTTTATCTAGTTTTCCTGATCTTTTAAGTTCATCATATTCCCGAGGCCTGTCTTCTTTATACTCTTCCAAGGATACATGCCCCGTGAATATTACTGTATCCATCGGGAATGATTCTGGACGCAAATGCGTATTGAAAAAGTGAATAGTGAAAATAAAAACAACCGCCAACAAAGCTTCATCACTATGTATGATTTGCGCAACATTGATAAACCATCCAGGGAATATCTTAGTAAAAAATTCAGGGAACCAAAGCATCAACCCGGTGGAACCAATTACCACAACTCCCCAGAAAACAGCAAAATAATCGAATTTCTCCCAATAAGTCCATTTACCATATGCCGGCCTTGGACCAATTCCAGTAAACCATTTCATTGATGCCCAGAAATCCTTAACATCCTGTTTGTTGAACATTAATGAATTCGCTCCAAATATGAATTTACTAAATTTTATACCTTTTTTGAATTTAATTCTAAGTAGGGAAATGATGTGGTAGATGAAATAACCGAAAGTTGCAACTGCTGCAAACCGGTGAATGATTCCAGCAACATACGCTCCACCTAATAAACGAGCAAAAAACTTAGCCCAATCCATGTAGGCGAACTTCAGAATCATTCCTGTTAATGCAAGTAAAATAAAACTAACAATAACAAAGATATGAGTAACGCGCTGGCTCTGCGTAAAACGTCTGATGTATACCTGCTCCCCTCCCTTTACTCTCTTATGCTGCTTTTTCTTAATCATTGCACCAATTGAGCGAGGAAACCACAATAAAGTGTGCAGCCCAAAGAAAGCAAATACACTTAACAGCAATCCTGTCATGCCCCAGAAGGTATAATAGAGCCACGGGAATTTGCTCTTATCGTAATGCGTCGCATGGGTTAAATATCCGGTAAACTTCATATTCGCATCATCATGGCATTTTTTGCAGGTTCTAATAATGTTGCGTGGACCAATCATGGAATTTGGGTTATCCATCCGCAAAATATTATGTGCCCCATGACAATCCGAACATCTGGCTGCTTCTAAATAGCCTAACTGATAAACCTTCCCATGATAGGTTTCAAGGTACGTCTCTGCAAGTTCCGAATGGCATTTACCACATTGTGCAGTAATTTCAGACATGAATTTATCCTGATGTACTTCAGAAATATGATGCGCTGTATGACAGGTCTCGCAAGTTGGAAATTGTATACTATCTGTGCTCAATCTATAAGCATGGTCGCTTTCTCGGTATTCGTCATAGATTCCTTTATGACACTTACCACAAGTTGCAGCAAGGTTAGATGGATATATTGATGAACGTTCATCCGATTCTTTTAACTCGAAGTGAGTTGTATGGCAATCCGTACAAACGGCTACTGACAACAAGCCTTTTTCAGCCAAACTTTTACCATGTACCGTTGTCGAATAATCATGAAGTGCGTCTTGCTCTTGTAATTCAGTTCCCTGTAATGCTTTCCCATCTTTTTGATGACAATTTCCACATAGTTGTGGAATCGATGAACGGAACACAGGTGAAGTTTCATCTGATTTGGGTTTAACCAGATGTGTTCCGTGGCAATCAGTACAGTAAGGAGCATTTTCCTGCTTACTAAAGTATGCTTGTCCATGACCACTGGAAAAATATACATCAGCCTCTTCTGCATGACAGTTTGAACAATCAACTTTATTAGCGGTCTCGCAAGGCCTTGCAATGTTTGCAGTTACATCGGAGTGACATTTCACACAAGTAATACTATTGTGTGAAGACTGTACTATTTCCGTAACATCTACACGAAGCGACACTTCCTCTCCATCAACCATCTTATGAATTCCTTCATTCTCGTGACAAACCAAACATGATTTATCCGTGATTGTTTCCAGAATGTTTTTTAGCTCCACTTTATGCGGTGGGTGGCAGTCAGTACATGCAGGAATCGCTCCGGGTCTTTTCTCCCAAAGCTCCTTGTTAATTACCTTAACATGCACATCTTCGATTCGAGCATGACACTGCATACAAGTTTCGGCAATATTTTTAGTAGAAGTACTTGACTTCAAATTAGTATGTGGTAAAACCAAGTGGTTCCCATGACAATTATTACAAGTTGCAGTTACGGTTAGTCCGCTTTTAAACAAACCCTGACCGTGAATACCCTGACTGTAATTTTCAATGATATTATGCTCTCCTATATTGTAATTACGTGAAACAGGAGCTCCTTCCTGATGACAACGTCCACACAATACAGGAATATTCATCTTATAGGTTTTCGACCTGGGATTAGAGGCTTTCAGAATCTGGTGAGTTCCATGACAATCGGCACAACTTGGCGCATTTTTATCATTATTCTTAAAAGCGGTGCCATGAACTCCCGCCATAAATTCGGACATTGGAACATCATGACACATTCCACAATCTACCTTCTGAAGTTTTTCCGGATGTGGATAATCTTCAACTAAAGCATCCCAGTGACAATCGGCACAGCCAATTTCCTCGTGAACTGAATTTTTAAGAGCATCTGGTTTTATATAGCGAGAAATTTGTCGTCCATTCGTATACGAATACAATTCCGGATCATCATGACACATCAGGCAATCATCATTGCCTTGCCCACTGACAAATAAATTGCATGAAATAAAAAAGGTGAATAAAAGTAAAAACCTAAAATTGCCCTTCAATTTTGATCCACATTTTTGTAGATAAAATTGAGTAGCATTCCTATTTGAAAACAATTCTCTTTTTTCCCTCATCATCATGTAATTTTATCAACACCTTTCTACTCACACGCTTTATTTCCATCTCCAATTCTTCAGAATCATATCTAAATGAATTACTGTCGAATATCAAAACAGCAAAATATTTTTAACTACACATGATGCCAGCCCGACAAGATACTCTTAAAGTTCTCCGCCGGGGATTTCCCAATCGAAGCAACATAAAGATGAATAATCAAAAAGATTGAAATGAAAAACCCGAGAGCTGAGTGCACCACAGCAGTAACTAAAACACCGCTAAGACTATATACTTTTTCAATAATTATTTCAGGAAACAACAAGGCAAAGCCACTAACAATTACGATGGGTAAAGCCAGATACATTACAATAATGTAAAAGTATTTTTGAAGTGGATTAAATTTCCTTTTTTCAGATAAAGGATACGGAGTTTTCATTCCATGAAACATTCCCCAGGCATAATAATAAGCTTGCTTCATCGGGCGTTTTAAAAAGCCTTTTGGCTTAACAATGTAAAACTTACCATTCGTTGTTGCAAGATTACCGATAAAGAATAAAAAATAATTTAAAGTAACAGCTATGCCGGATACATTATGAATATTCACAGCTAAACCAAACCCGATGAATGAATTCTCAACACTTGATTGCATTGAAATTCCAGTAACAATTAACAAGATAATACCAAGTGCATTAATGCCATGCCAAATACGTAGCCAAACCGGGTAGAAGTATATTTTTTTTGATTCCATTGAATTACTTTTTGAGAATTCTGAAGATTCCATGTATAATGATGCCAACTAACGTCAATATGAAAATAATCACACTTAACACCTTAAGAAATGGAACTTGATGGGTCCCAATCACATAAGACTCATTTGATATTACGGTACTGATAGTTCCATCATCTGACCGTTTCTGTAGATTCTGATATTTATATAAGGAAGCTTTCAATCTTGAATCAGCAGTATGGCATTCAACACATTTTCTTAAAGCCTTTTCTTTTGGTAGTATATTATGAGAAACCATCAGACTATCGACCACCTCGGTATGACACTCAATGCAACGGACGTGAGAAAAGTGCAGTTCCTGATTCGGAAGCCAATTGTGAATCTGAACCAACTGAGGATTCTCATGCCCCGCAACCAAATTATATTTGCTCATATTATTGTGACAGGATAAACACATATTGTTGCTATACTGTACAATCTCCAATACATTACTACTATTACGTGCCGTAGCAGCATACGTGTGTTGACTATGACATTTCGAGCAAGTAAAATTATCGCCATAAACCTGGTGGTGAATACTTTTTTGAGTTTCCTCCTGTATTCGTTCAAACTGATAAGAAGCAAACGATTCATCCCCACCATGACAATCAAGACAAGTCGCCATCGGTTCCAATTTAAGATTGGCTGCATGAGGATAGGTAGTATATTCGTATGAATGACAATCAACACAATCAAAAACCTTATGCACACCATTTTTCAGGGCAACTGTGTCTAATACAAAATAAGGATTCATCAGCCTTTTTTCCTCCGTGTCCATCAAATCATTATGGAATGTATAGGTTTGATTGGAGTGACACTTTAAGCATTGATGCTGCTGTGGATCATCATAATATTGTGCCTTTGACGATAACGAAACACAGCAATAAATAAAAACCAATATTGTAAATCGAAGCCTCATTGATATTTTTTTCAAATTGATTAGTCAAATCATTAATTGTCCTTAAATCCTATTTCTATCTATAGAAATGGTAACATCCGTGAGGACGTTACCATTCCATTTATCCTAATTCAGATATCTGTATTTTAAAACATCCACAAACGAGTAATGGTAAAACCAAAAGCCAATCCCTCGAAAGCATCATTCATATTATTCATCATATCATATTGAGGGAGAATTCCACTTGCATTTCCTACATAAATTTGAAATGCGTGCGTATATGTGGAAATTTCCAATCCGAATTTCAAACTTGGCTTTGGGTGATAGGGTCCATCCCAACCAGGTGTATTTTCAGCAGTCCAACCTGAATGTTGCTCAGAAATTTGATCAATTTTCAACGGAGCATCATAACTGAAAATAAAAGAGGATTGTGCTGAAAATTTAAGTCTACCGTTTAAATGCAAACCAACCCGATCATGATCGTGCCATGCATCAACTAAATTAGCATGAGAGAAACTAACTCCACCCTGTAACGACAGTGTTTCACCAAATTTTCTTCCAATGATTAACTGAGCAAAATAGGAATAACGATCACTACCTTTTAAACTGAATGTATCTGTTGGATTTTCATAGTTATTTAACTTCTCAAAATCCCCGCTTGGTCTTCCATCAATCGCGGCGTTTCCAAATAAGGTAACAAATACTGGTATTGTATTATTCTCTGTTTGCTCAAGAATTGTCCACTTGGCATTAAAATCTGTATACATATTGGTCTTTGTAACTCCAATACCCAATTGCAGGTTTTTATAAGGAACGTAATTCAATCCTAATCTTACATTTGCTCCCGGGGCATAGATACCAAACAAATCAGAGGTTCCATTCTCCATCGGGCCAAACTTATGTTGTATCAGAAACTCCAATGATTTTACAGACGGGATATATGAAGTTTGTGCATCAATCAAAGTACCATTTTCAAAAGCCGGACCAATCGGTTGATCTTTCTCAGAAGCAGAATCCTGCGCCCAGGAGTTAACACAAACCAACAGACTTAATATGACAATTAATAATATTTTTTTCATATTCATAGGTTCTTTAATTTAATTACTAATTGTTTTTCGCCCCTTCCTGAATCCAGGTAAGAATTAATTGGGCTTCTGCTGCTGTATACTTTTTCTGATTATGCGTACCGCTAGTAGGTGTTAAGTAATTATATATCATACTCTCTTCTGGAGTAGCTAAATTAACATATTTTGCAGTAGCGATCGTAGCATATGCAGTACCAGAAGTTAGATCCGGATTAGGTTTCAATCCACCAGGCTTATGGCATGCTGTACACTTTGACTCAAAAATAGGAGCAATGTCTGAAGCAAAACTAACAGTCTCCTCACCATTACCGCCATTATCAGGAAGTGGTTGCTGAACTTCCGGAGCAACAAAATCATACACGCAAGCACTTACCAAAAAACTTACAACAGCTAGAATTAAGAATATTTTATTTTTTTTCATATGATTATGCTTTATAGCTTAATTATTTAAAAAAAGCTTCCGGTTTCAGAAGCTTTTTTGATATAAATCTTCTATTCTAGTGCTGCAATCAAATTTTGGAGAAGTTTCTTTACATATTTAGGATTGTGAACACCCAAGCTTTTGTCTTCAACGAGCGCTTTGTAATCAAGACATGCTCCTGCAACCAATGCAGGATATGTTCCACCAACAGAATTATCACTTCCCGGATTTGTAATTCCCTCAGCATCCAATAAAGCTTTCAACTGAGTCAACAACAATTCTATCTCCAGTTGACTTGCCTCAACAAGAACCGTAATATCTTCACCTGCTGGATGACACTCAGTCGATTTACAACCTGCGTCATTAATAGCCATGTGTCCGTGGTAATCGTAATCCATCCACCAAGTATGACCTCCTGCCTGGGTACCATAAGCATCAGCCATGTGACAAGTAACACAAGCGTCTGCAATTTGAGTTGAGTGTGCAGAATTCACAAGGCCGTCGCCAACCTCGAACAATCCCATACCAACACCTGCTATGACATTACCCTGCGGTCCATGGTGCACACCATAACGAGTACCAGAGAAAGTAACATCTGGGCCACCCGCAACAGGGAAATCTTCAACAGTCCTGCCCTGATGACAACTCGCACAAACATCACCTTTGCCAAAATCATGGGTATTGCTTGTGTTTCTCAACGTTATAGCACCTGAAACTCTTAAAGCTAAATCAGCGGAAGTATATGTTTCATGAATATTATGACAGGTGTAGCAATTTTGTGGGTTGGGATTGTCTATTTTGGCACCAGCAACTGGAACACCATTCGCCTCCCAAACATATGAACCATCAAGGTTTCCTATGAACCCTTGACTCGTATGACAAACAGCGCACTCCCCTGTATTTCTTTCGAATGCAGCACCTATTCCGTGCCCAGAAACCGCCCATTGATTTTCAATAGCAAAAAGCTTTTGGTCATCACTATGACACTCTGCACAGGTTGCAGTACCATCTGCACCAGCAGCACCATTAATACCATTTGTTCCATCAGCGCCATCAGCACCATCCAATCCTGGAGGTCCCTCCTTTACGCAAGAAGGAATTATAAACAATACCATGGCAGCAATAAACAATAATCGGATTACTTCTCTCATTTTCATAAGCTTAAGTTATAATACGTTCAAACACGTTGGTTAAATTATTCTTTGCTATAAAAATATAACTGAAAAGTATTACTACCAGAGGAGAGAGCGTGACATTTTGCGAGCTAATTATTGATATATATCAATCAGCCGTTTTTGCTAATTTTAACAAGGTCGTCTTCGTTTAATATTTCAATGGTTTTCCTGTCTTGTTTTACTATTCCGGAAAGTTCAAGTTCACGGAAACTCCTGATAAAACTTTCTTTAGTCATTCCGGACATTTCAGCAAGTTCCTGCTTGCTTAAATTAAACGTAAAAGGATTGGATTGATAAATCTGATTTTTGAGATATAAAAGGGTATCAGCAACCCTTCCTGGCATATATTTCTGAGTGAGTCCTACCAGGCTATCCAACATCTGGATATTCTGCTTATTATTATATTTCAACAGTTCATATGCAAAAGCACTATTCCTTGCCAACAAAGTATGCAATCGCGAAGAATCAATAAAACAGCATTCTACTTTAGTAATGGCAGTAACAGTAAAATGCCGAACATCTTCGCTAATAATACCTCCGGCGGTAATAAGTCCGTGTGTTGAAACAAGTCTTAAAATTACATTTTTACCTTTCGCACTTTCTGCAACAACTTTAGCCAACCCATCTTTTATACACACAAAGTGAGTAGTTGATGTATTTTGTTTGATAATTGTTTCGCCTGGATTAAAGACAACGTTGCGCTTGCATGTCATCAAATACTCCATCTCATCTTTTGAAAGACATTCAAATATTGCAGTATCCGCCTTTGGCAAGCAATTGAGACAACACGCTTCCTCACAAGCGGTACAATTGTTTATTTTAGGTTCTTCAAACATCTCAGCATCAACTTATGTAAAAAATTACATTGTTGCATAAATATATATTTTTAATTTTAAAATCAATGTGTTCTATCACATCTTTTTGAGCTACTCAGATAGCCTGCTTATGTTAATTCACATACAACAATGAACATCAGTACATTTATGAAACCAAGAAACTTGAAAAATGTTTTAAAAAATATAAATCATGATGATGGAATGATAATACCCCTAACAATTTAAATTGTTAGGGGTATTATTTGTCTTCTAAAGAATAGAGCCAACGAACTTACATTATGAAAAATTGACCTATTCTTATTATCGTAGTACACTGCAAACGTTAGAGCTATTGAACACCTAATTTTACTACTACTATAAAACGACTACAATTAGTTTATTATAAAGTCCAGAACATTGCTTGCTCCTCCAGACCTGCCTCCTCTGTAGAATTCAGTAAAGCCGCAACTAGAGCACGAAATCGCTGTGAATTTACGGTTTTGAATGTTAAAATACTTTGTAAAACCTGAGCCCGTTGTGCGAATTTCATCTACTCCAGGTTTGCGTCCCCCACATTTAGGACATTGATACATTTTTTTCATTTCTGCCTATTTTATTTGTTATCTTTTCCTGTATTCTTTTTCGGACTTCTTCCTGCATTTTTTAATGCCTGGTTTATAATCCATTCCAATTGACCATTGATACTTCGAAACTCATCAGCCGCCCAACGTTCCAAAGCATCATACTGCTCGGGATCAACTCTCAATACAAATGATTTTTTCTTAGCCATCAACAACTATTTTTTATCTTCCTATTTTTTATGAAATCGTATTAGCCAGCTATTATTATAAAAGAAATTGACTTGCAACGAGTATCAATATCACCGCAATAATAATTACATATGAGTAAATACTGCCAAAATTCAATGTCCAGCCCATCATTGGATTAATCTTTGGCACCCGTATTCTCGGATCTTTCGGATTGTAGTTAAACACCCCTCTCCAATTAGCAGGGTTTCGACTCATTGCATTCAGAATTTCCTCATCAATTTTTCGTTTCATGCCAATCCATTTAATTTTAATACAAACTTCCTGTATTTACAACTGGAGCAGCTTCTTTATCCCCACAAAGAACAACCATCAAATTACTAACCATGGCCGCTTTTCTCTCCTCATCTAGTTCCACGATCTCCTTTTTACTTAATTCTTCCAGTGCCATTTCGACCATGCTTACTGCACCTTCAACAATTTTAAACCGAGCTGCAACAATCGCAGTTGCCTGTTGGCGTTTCAACATTGCCTGTGCAATTTCCTGCGCATATGCCAGGTAATTTATCCTCGCTTCCATCACTTCAATACCTGCAATAGCCAAACGCTCTGTCACTTCTTTTTCGAGTTCATCATTTACTTCTTCGCCTCCACTCCGCAAGGTAATTTCAGCTTCCTCATCCTCAAAATTATCATACGGATATAGTCCGGCAAGCTTCCTGATTGCAGCTTCTGTTTGAATATTTACAAAATGCTCAAAATCATTTACGTCAAAAGCTGCTTTAAAAGTTTCTTTCACACGCCACACCAATACCACACCAATCATAACCGGGTTCCCAATTTTATCATTGACCTTAATTGGCTCACTGTCCAGGTTTCTTGCACGAAGCGAAATTTTCTTTTTCACAAAAAAGGGATTCACCCAAAAGAACCCATTTTTCTTAATTGTTCCTTTATAAGCACCAAAAAGAACTAGAACAGCACTTTCATTCGGATTTACAATCACGAAACCCGGCAAAGTAAAAATAAAGGCAATTAAAAGAAACACAGCAGGAATGGCCATGCCCCGCATAAAGGCAAATAAAACAACTCCCAACAAGACCACCTCAAGAAAAACAAAAAGGTAGCCAGATTTTGCAGAATAAAGTTTTTCCATGATATTAATATTTACTATTTTGATATTATTTTGATATCACTAAAGTAAATAAAAAAAGCACCTTTGTCAAGATGCTTTCTAAAAAAAATAAGAAGTTTTCCCTAATTTTTGATCATTTCAATACAACCTACAGCTTTTGAATGCATTACATCATAAGATTTTGCAAAATTGAGTATTGCATTAACGGACTTAGCTGAAGGTGAAAAAATAGTTTTGTTATCATGTTCTGATTTCACTTCCGACTCCTTTCCAAACAAACCCAACTTCTCACATTCATCGTTGTCGTTCTGATAACTTTTTACGAAATAAATTAAAGTAGAATTTTTCATCATAGGCAATTTCAAAATTGATATTTCTTTCAACTAGAACGACCTATGAATTTAAATATTGTCTGATTATTAAATTTTTGTTAGTTGTAAATTATTTTTCTCAATTAATTTCCTCAGGTTAATTAATGCGTAGCGCATTCGTCCCAGTGCAGTATTAATGCTCACATCGGTTTGATCAGCTATTTCTTTAAAGCTTAAGCCCATGTAGTGACGCATTACTATTACCTGCTTTTGATCATCCGGTAGTTCATCGACTAATTTTCTCACATCGGCTGTGATTTGATCATACACCAACCGATCTTCAATATTCTCGTCAGAAAATTTTTGTGAGTTAAACAAATCAAATTCAGAATCATCATTAGAGGTAGTACTCAGAAGTTTCTCTTTCCTGAAATGGTCAATGATTAAATTGTGGGCAATGCGAAGCACCCACGATACAAATTTCCCATTCTCAGTATACTTGCCTAATTTCAACGATCGAATAACTTTTATAAACGTATCCTGAAAAATATCCTCAGCAAGCTGATTATTTTTCACAATTAAAACAATGTATGTATATACTCTGTTTTTGTGTCGATTAACAAGTTCTTCGATTGCTGACTGGCTGCCATCCATAAATTGTTGAACGAGCATATTGTCGTTCAATGGTTCTTTACTGAACATTACTTTTCTATTTATGTGTAACTAAACTAAAAAGTAAAATTCGTCAATAGGCAAACAGTTTTTAAAGTGGATAAAACAATATTATTAATTTTGCACGACGTAAATTTGAAATATTTTTGTTAAAAAAGCAAATTTATTTTAAGCAAAAAGGAAGATAACGGGATGACAGACAAGAATAAAGCTACCCATGAGATACATATAAAAGGTGCTCGCGTTCATAATTTGAAAAATATTGAACTCAAAATACCTCGCAATAAATTCCTAGTAATCACGGGGCTTTCAGGTTCCGGCAAGTCATCTTTAGCATTTGACACCCTGTACGCCGAAGGACAGCGTCGTTATGTAGAAAGTCTGTCATCGTATGCTCGACAATTTTTAGGTAGGATTAATAAACCTGAGGTTGATTTTATTAAAGGAATCCCCCCAGCAATCGCTATTGAGCAAAAAGTAAACACTCGAAATCCACGTTCAACAGTTGGAACTTCCACTGAAATATATGATTATCTAAAACTTCTATATGCCCGAATTGGGAAAACGATTTCACCGGTTTCAGGGAAAGAAGTTAAAAGGCACCAGGTGAGTGATGTTGTGAATTTCATCACTTCTTTTTCGGAAGAGACACGAATCCTGATTTGCTCTCCCCTGGTTCCCAAAAATGGAAGATCGGTAATGGAAGAAGCCGAGCTTTTGCTACAACAAGGGTTCTCACGGATTGAAACAGCAGAAGGCATTCAACGAATTGACCAACTTTTGGAAGAAAACAAAGAAAACCTGTGCTCCGGCTCGTGCAACCTGGTTATCGACCGGTTAATGGCTTCAAAAGATGAAGATAACGTTAGCAGGATGGCGGACTCGGTTCAAACTGCATTTTACGAGGGACATGGAGAATGTATCATCAAAGTGTATCAGGAAAAAAACACGTTGGAAGAAAAATTCTCCAGTTTGTTTGAAGCAGATGGAATCGAGTTTGACGAACCAACTGAGCACATGTTTAGCTTTAACAACCCGGTTGGTGCTTGTCCTAAATGTGAAGGATATGGAAAGGTAATCGGCATTGATGAAGATCTGGTTATTCCGAATAAATCGTTTTCACTGTATCAGGATGCTGTGGCCTGTTGGAAAGGAGAAAGCATGAAAAAATGGAAAGAACGATTTATGGAGCATGCTGTAAATTACGGATTTCCAATACACAAACCATATTTTGAATTAAGCGAGGAGCATAAAACGCTTTTATGGAAAGGTAAAAGAGGCATTAAAGGAATCGACGAATTCTTTAAAATGCTGGAAGAAAAAAGTTATAAAATTCAATATCGGGTGATGTTGTCCCGATACCGTGGAAAAACAACTTGCCCGGATTGTCGCGGAACAAGGCTAAAGAAAGAAGCAGGATATGTAAAGGTTGGAGATCATTCCATTCAGGATTTGGTACTCATGCCGATTAATGAACTGCTCGATTTCTTTCAAGCACTCAAGCTAAGCGAAAATGAATTAAATATTGCCAAGCGAATTCTGATTGAAATTAAAAGCAGGCTTCAGTTCTTGTTTGATGTTGGCCTGGGTTATCTGACCATTAACCGCCTATCGTCATCACTTTCGGGAGGGGAGTCACAACGCATAAACCTGGCAACTTCTCTCGGATCGAGCTTGGTTGGATCACTTTACATTCTGGATGAACCAAGCATTGGGTTGCACCCCAAAGACACTGAGCGATTGATAACTGTTTTACGAAAACTACAAAAGATTGGAAACACTGTTTTAGTGGTCGAACATGATGAAGATATCATCCGTGCATCTGATGAAATCATTGACATTGGCCCAAAAGCGGGTGTTCATGGCGGAGAATTGGTTTTTCAGGGCAACCACAAAAAGTTACTTAAAGCAAAAGACAGCCTTACCGCTGACTATTTGAATGGCACAAAAAGCATATCAACTCCCAAGGTTCGTCGTAAATGGAACAACTACCTTGAAGTACTTGGTGCGAGAGAAAACAACTTAAAAAACCTGAATGTCAAGTTTCCGCTTAATGCGATTACGGTGGTAACAGGCGTAAGTGGGTCCGGCAAATCAACACTGGTTAGCAAAATACTTTACCCGGGAGTAGCCAAAATCATGGGTGGGTATGCTGAAAAAACTGGTCAGCACGATGCTATTCGTGGCGAATTTAAACGCCTGACTTCGGTAGAATTTGTGGATCAAAATCCGATTGGAAAATCATCGCGTTCCAACCCGGTGACCTACCTGAAAGCATATGATGAAATCCGAAAGTTATTCTCGGAATTGCAAGCCTCGAAATACCAGGGATTCAAACCCGCTCACTTCTCTTTTAATGTTGATGGCGGACGTTGTGAAGAATGCCAGGGGGAAGGTGAAATAAAGGTGGAAATGCAATTTATGGCAGACATCAACCTGCTTTGCGAAAGTTGCAATGGCAAGCGATTTAAAGAAGAAATATTGGAAATTGAGTTCAACGGTAAAAACATCTATGATATACTTGAGATGACCGTTAACCAAGCCATTGATTTCTTTAAAGATGGCAAAACAAGCACGGAAAAGAAAATCGCAAAAAAGCTTCAACCACTTCAGGATGTTGGCCTTGGATACGTCAAACTGGGACAAAGCTCCTCTACCCTATCCGGCGGAGAAAGTCAGCGGGTAAAACTGGCCGCGTTCCTTTCCAAAGAAAAAGATTCTCCTTCGTTATTCATTTTTGATGAGCCTACAACCGGGCTGCACTTTCATGATATCAAAAAGTTGCTCGATTCATTTAATGCGCTGATCTCCAGAGGACACAGCATCATTATTATTGAGCACAACCTGGAAGTTATTAAATCTGCCGACTGGATTGTTGACCTGGGGCCGGAAGGTGGAAAAAACGGAGGTCAATTGGTGTTTGAAGGTACTCCTGAAGAGTTGGTAAAAATAGAGAAATCGCACACAGCCAAAGCACTTGCCGGAAAATTATAAAATTGAGCGACCGATTAGTATCAATTTATTTTTTCATGGGCAAACAAAAAGCTATCTTTGCCCCCCTAAACTGGTGACGTTGGGATTGATGTGCTGCTCGAATTAGCAGGAAATGTTTGCTCTTCAACTCTCCACTACAAAATTGTAGAATATGAATTTTTCGAACCATACTTTTAGCATCCCTGTCATGGGATTAGGCTACACTGTTGACACACCTGTAAAGGTTGCACATCTTGGCATTTCATCTGTCATTTCATTGGTAGATGACATTTTGATGGAGAAGATGCGTGAGTTTTACAGCATTAAATTCAACTTTCCTTTCAACGAGATTTCCACCAAAGTGGAAGATTTCAGGGCTAAGCGTATCACTGCTTACCTGAATATGATTGATAAGTTGGTTCACGAAAAATATGATGAGCTTATTCAAAACTTCCATAAGAAGGAAAGCGAGTTTGAAAAGCTGTTGGAGCTACTTCCTGAATCAAAACAAATACGTGAAAAAATTAATCACCTGCTTGAAAACAAAGGATTAAAAGACGTAAAAAGTTGGATTCGCACCAATTTACTTCCCGGAAGTATTGATGTAAACATCATGACCAAGCTCGATCAGCCACGTTATGACAAAGGCGAAAAATTACCTACAGAATATAATGATGCTCATGCGGCCCTGCGTGGTTTTGCAAACAGTACACTATGCTCGTCGCTTGTTCTTTCAGCAGGAATGAACCCAAGGCTTTACAGTTACCTTGAAAAATTCGACGATTTCTATCCAAATGAAAATGGGGAAATCAAAAAGAAAATCATTTTGAAAGTGAGTGATTATCGCTCAGCAATGATTCAGGGTCGCTTTCTAGCAAAAAAAGGAATTTGGGTTTCAGAATACCGGGTTGAATCTGGTTTAAATTGTGGTGGACATGCTTTTGCCACACAAGGATATTTATTAGGACCTATTCTCAATGAATTCAAAGAAAAGAAACAGGAACTAATTGATGCGACTTTCCAGGTCTATATTAAAGGCTTGGAAGAAAAAAACATTGCTGCTCCAACGGAAGCACCTTCAATGAAAGTGACAGCACAAGGTGGTGTTGGATCGAATGAAGAGCACAACTTTCTGTTGGACGAGTACCAACTGGACAGTATTGGCTGGGGAAGCCCTTTTATGCTGGTTCCTGAGGTTTGCAACATTGATGATCAAAGTCTAAACTTATTGAAAGAGGCTGACGAAAAAGACCTTTACCTGAGTGAAGCTTCTCCTTTAGGTGTTCATTTCAACAATGTAAAAGGAAGCAGTCAGCAAACGTACATTAAAAAAATTGGCGAAGAAGGTAAACCTGGCTTCCCTTGTACAAAACGTTTTTTGGCGTTTAACAATGAGTATACTGAGAAGCCCATTTGTACGGCCAGCAAACAATACATCCGCAAGAAAATAGGTGAAGCCGAAGAGCAGAATGCTTCTGTGGAAGACATCAAAAACTTAAAGCTGAAGCTTGAAGAAAAAGAATGCCTTTGCGAAGGCTTATCCAACTCAACATATCTGGCGAATAATCTTGAACCGGAAAGTGCACGCACAGGCGTAAGCATTTGTCCTGGCCCAAACATTGCCTATTTCAAACAAGTGGTTTCTCTAAAAGAAATGGTTGACCATATTTATGGAAAAATCAATCTTATAAAAGGCATTAAACGTCCTAACCTGTTCATAAAAGAGTTGAGCATGTATACCGATTACCTTGAAAAGAAAGTCAAGGAACTCGGCGAATCGGAAGAAAAGCAGTTGGCATACTACCGTGTATTCCGCAAAAATATGCAGGACGGTATTTCATACTACCAAAAGCTTTTCACCAAATACGAGAACAAGCTCAAGGAAATGAAGGAAGGCGTTTTATCAGATTTGGAGCAATTCAGCAAAAAGCTGGAAAGCTTTAAAATATAGCCATCAATTAAAGAAACGATCCCTACGGTTTCGACTAGCATTATTCAACATGTAATTTGAAAGAGCCCTTTTAAATTACCCTCGCTCTTTGCCGACAGACGCGGCTTCTTGAATACTTGACCGGAGTATCATCTGGCAAGTGCGGAACTACATCTGGCGAATGTAAAATAATATCATACACCTTCGTAATTCAATCTGACATGGTCGGAAATGAATCTGATGGATGCGGATTTATATCAGACGCGTTCGGAAATGCATCTGACGTGTACAGAATTGGATCTGACAGATGCGGAATTGCACCTGGCAGGTGCGGATATGAATCTGGCAAGTAAGGAAATGAATCTGATGAACAAGGAAACGAGAGTGTCCAAAAAAGTGTGTAAATGTATTATCTTCTTTCAAACAAATTTACCTCATTAATTGAAAGTTTTTAATAAAGGTTGTCAGCTTACTATTCTGGCTTACAGGCATCAGCTATACTTTCATTTAAAATCAATCCAAATTAGTTAAGCATAATATTATTTTCTAATCTATTTCCTTAACTTGTATCCGAAATTTTAAAACCACAAAATGCCCCTTGCCAATACCAAACATTTAAACTACTCAACCTACAATATTGGACGTGGCGTTAATATTCGTTTTATACAAGCATGGTTGGGGCATAAGAGCATAAAAACTACCAGCGATACGACCAGGTCTCAAAACAAGGTTTTAAGAACTTTAAAAATCCGTTTGATGACCTTGAGATATAAGATAACGAAGTTACACATATCACTGCTTACGTTGCGATATAAGATAACTTTATTACACATATAAACTAGTTGTGGCGCATTCCCCACATGAGCACATCCAGATTAGATTCCAGAATAAGATATCTAATCTTCCAGAGCTGATTAAATACTGTTGCTAACGATAAATTTTAAAACATTGATAAATAGTAATTTATGATTTTATAAATTTACCGTTAGTCATAATTAAAACAGACCGTGCAACAATGAAAGAACTGAGAAGAGAATTATTTAAAATATTTGCAATTGTCTTTCCTCTTGCTATGGTCTTGACTTTTTTGATTCAATTAAAATGGCACTCATCTAGTATTATTGATTGGCCAAATCTTTATGGATTATTTTATCCTGTTACATCTGATGCAATTGGATATACATTCAACTTTGAATACTATATTAAAGGATTGGTAATCCATCTTGTGATTTTTGGATTAGTCGGTTACTTTTTAGTTAATGTCCTTGACACAAAATTAAAAATCAAAATTCTCAGGAAAATTTTAATTATAGTTGTCTGGATTGGATTTATAATCGTAGTTCTTCCTAGGATTATCATTGTTCAGGATGCCGATTTCAAGTGGGATTATGACAAAACAACAAAGATTGATGAAAAGACTTTAAACTAACAATCCTACAATATGATTAAAGAAACGATGCAGAATGAACAGTTGGATAAAAAATAGAAAACTACGTAGATTATTAAAAAAACAAATAGTTAATAGTCCACCAGAACTAAATAAGTTCATCGCTGATTTGAAAAAGTGTGATTACAGTGTTATTCAGAGTATAGGAGTTTTATGTAAAAAACTGCATATAGGACTAAATGAATCGCGAGATATAGTTTTAAATTCACCTTCATGGATTCATGACAAGGATAGAATAATCGATTTAAATAATAAAGCATGGGAGACACTTAAACAAGAAGCTGATGAAGTAAAACTAAACGATGACGGGACTGAATCTTTAGTCTTTAATGTGAAAGAAAATGAAAAATAACGACGCCACAACAATGTATAAAAGTAATAGCGGTTTCTTTAGGTATGCTGGTTGTAGTAGTTCTTTTCAACCCCGCCAAATCTACCGATTTGACTAATTTGATAATGTGTATATTTGGCTACTTTGTAATTTGACACGAAACCGCTTTAAAATCCGCTACTACTCTTATACTAACCGTTAGGCGTAATTATAAAATGACAGACATAGAATTTTCATATTGCAAAGTTTGTAAGAATCGGGGGATAAAATATCCTCTTGGAGTTATATGTAAAATCTCACAGGATAAACCACAATTCAAACAAGACTGTATGCACTATGAGTTTGACAACGAAGAGTACCAAACTCTAAAAAATAATTGTAGAAAATATTACAGTGGTTTAAATGAGAAAGGAAATAGTTTGGGAAGAAGAGTTAATATAAACACCATAACCTACGAGCAAACTCATATTTCAGACAGAAGCCAATCTAAACTCGGTTCAAGACTTCCACTATCAATGGAATTTAAAAGGTCAGCTACTCATTATTTATTTTCTCATATCATTCCAAGTTTGTTTTTTATAATTGGAATTCCTTACTATTTCAAGAATAAAATGAATGATGATATCATAAAAATTTTAGTTATCGTCTCTGTTATCTTTTTTATTGGAATAATGATTTGGGCAGCTAAACAAGTCATATTCAATAAACCTAAGATAATTCTAGACAATAAAGGAATTAGGATAGATGGAAAAGATTTGATTATTTGGAGAGATGTACTTATGACCCAAATTAAAACGAAGCATGAACAATTTACTCACGAGTATTTATGTATTTCCCAAATAAGCACGACCCAAAATATAGAAGTGAATATTCAAAACTTAAATGTCATGGGTTGGCAGTTAGGGCATTATATTGAAACATATAAAATGAAGTATCAAAAATTATAAATAACTACGCCTAACAAATTGCAAATTGCATTGCGGGTGCAGTGGTGTGCGTTGCCGCTGCTCCTTTTTTGACCGTCATGTCCTATCGGACACTGACGCTCTTCGAAATCCGCAACGACAACTTGCAAGTGACCGTCAGACTGTCTAAAAACCTAACATCATTTTGTTAAAAACTCGGGGAGGTATTAACACGACTGAAAATGAATCTTTTGTATCTTCAAACATGAAGTATATCAAAGGACAAAACAGGGAACAAACCTACCTTTTCCCGGTCTCAATGGATGATGCTATTGACGCAGAGAATGAAGTCCGCCTAATCGATGTTTTTGTTGATGCATTAAAAATCACTGAATTCGGCTTTAAGCTCGACTTCACTGAAAATGGCAGGCCTGCCTACCATCCAGCCGATTTGCTAAAACTTTTCATCTATGGCTATCTAAACAGGGTACGCTCATCCAGGCAGCTGGAAAAAGAGTGTAACCGCAACATTGAGGTAATGTGGCTGATGAGAAACCTTCGTCCCGACCACAATACCATTTCCAACTTCAGGCGAGACAATCCCAAGGCCATTAAAAAGGTTTTTCGCGAAACAGTCAGGATAGCCAAATATTTTAACCTGATTGGAGGAACATTGCTTGCTGGCGACAGCACCAAGCTGCGTGCGCAGAACAGCAAAAAGAACAACTACAACCAAAAGAAGATCGACCGCCACCTGGAATACATCGAAAACAAACTTTCGGAATATGAAAAGGCATTGGCAGA
>NZ_JBQYLI010000021.1:0-89159 GCF_052690465.1 Sunxiuqinia sp. A32 | reverse complement strand
AAAAGATGGAAGAATTATTATAAAAAACAGATAAATTTGAATATATAACCTGTAAACTTTTTTTAGGACGAGTCAATGATAAAAGCAGACAGTTTTAAACAGATTTCTTCTTCTTAAAATAACTAAGCAAAAACAATGCACCCACCAAAACAAAAGGGAAAGTTATCATTGCAATAATTAGTAAACTCATCCAAAGCGAATTATTCATGTTGAAATTATGCGTGTAGACCATTGGAGTAAATGCAAGTCCAATAACAATGAAAACAACGCCCCCAACTAATTCCCATTTCCAGGCAACTAATAAGATTGCCAATAAAATAAAGGAGGGAATCAGGTGCATTAAAAAAGCTTGAATTTGTTTCCAAATGCTTAATTCTGGTTGAAAAGCATCAAGAGCAAACAAGCTCACGAAAGCAATAGCTAATAAACAGAGTATGCGGGGTGCCCAATGATAAAATTTGATAATTTTTGACATGGCTTTTTTACGGAAATACGGTTCTTTCGAATGTAAGGTTTTTCACTCGCCAAACAAAATGCTTTTCCAAAATCCAATTCAATACCTATCTACGCTCTATTTTTCCTTAAAATAAATTAACCTCAATAAAGATGAATGAAGGCTAAAAACCATCAGCCCCAGCTAATCAGATAAACTCAGCTTAAATTAGTTTGCAAACTTTCGGTAATAATTCGCTTTTTGAGTATTCTCAAATCGAGTATAAATATTTGACAAGTAACCAGCATACACTTTCTTTTGCTCAATTTCCCAAAGTTTAGTAAAATGATCCAGTGACTTCTTAAAATCGGCATTGATGATTTTCAATTGCTTATTAAGGTGCAAGTACTGCAGGTGTGTATGATTTTTCTTATAGTCGGCCAATTCTTTTTTATATTGATTTTCCGCTTTGTGGTAGTAACGTTCTCCCAACCACTCAAGTGCTTTTACATGCGATGGATTTACCTTAATCAATGCCTCCGCTACTTCCTCAGTTGCTGAATCATCGTCCTGATCCATCACGATTTTGAAATATTTATTTAGGTATTTTTCAGTATGACGATCCTTATCAGACAATCCGGACCAGATTTCTAACGCCTTTTGCTCTTCTCCAATATTGGTATAAATGTCAAACAGGCGCGCGTTCACTTTTGCAATGCCTTCATTCTCGCTATACTTTTCACGAAAAAGTTCCAATTCTGCCAACTCTTTGCTCAATTGATTTTTACCCAAATACAAATCTGCCAGCGCCAATTGCATTTCAGGATCAGTATATCCTGCAGATTTGGCCAGACTAAACCAACTTTCTGCAAGGTCATTTCGTTCTGCCTTTACAGCCGATTTTGCAGCACGCGCAAAATTTTCTGGCGTAACCTCTTCTCCCTTCTTCAATTGTTGATCAAAGTAATTATTCCATGCTTCTGTAGCCGCAACATAGTTTCCAGCTGCTTCTTCAGTCGCTGCAACATCCTGATGCATTACGATAACTTTTGATGTACTACAGGATGCTAAAATGATCATTAAAACCAACAACCCCCAAGCTGTCTTCTGAGTGTAATATTTCATAGTTCTTTCTTTATAATTCTTAACGCACAATTTCTGCTAATTCAGTCTAATTCAGAATAAAATTGGATGATATCATTTATGGATAGACGATCAAATCAGAAGAAGCGCCAAAGATACCAAATAATTCAAGTTTGTGCCCCTTAAGGCAAAAACCATTCCAAAGCAAATCATGCAAACTGCAAAACAACGAGATTTCACATACCTCCCCTCAAACATATAACCATCAATCAAATACAGCAACCAAATCAATTGAGACACTAATTCCCTCATATTTCTTCAATTGGGAAAACTATTCTCAAAATGAAAATTAATATTCAAAATGGGAACTGACGGATTACAAATAGTATTGGAGAATCACCCAGTCAAAACAAAATCTCATGAATCCGGTTATCTTTACAACATGAAATCAGACCGGATTAAAGGATATATTTTTGCGGCGATTGCAACGATCGCTTTTTCGAATATCTACATTTTCAGCAAGGCTGCATTGAATGAGATACATCTTGCACAATTTGGTGTTTACTGGTTTTTCATCGCATTGTTACTCAATGCTGTCTGGTTGTTAAAAAAAGGGATACATCGATCGATTCTGCAGCTATCGAACAGACAATGGAGAATATTGGGAGTTCTGGGCATTTTGGAAATTTTAACCACAACCACCTTTTTCTTGTCGATCCAAATTATTCCCGATCCGGCAGTGACTTCATTTATCGGAAACCTTTACCCGGTTATCCTCACCATGATGGGCATTATCTTTTTGCGCGAACGTTTTACCTGGATCGAATCAATGGGGGGAATACTGGCATTAGTGGGCGCATTTATCATCAGCTACCAGGGAGGAACAAACTTAGCCGACCTATTCATTCCCGGAACAGGCGTTGTTTTGATTAATGCAATTTTTGCAGCAACGGCATCGCTGGTCGTTAAAATGAATATTAAAACCATGAGCCCCGAAATCATGAATACCAACCGGGCATTATGGCTATTCACCTTTTCATTGGGGATGATGTTTTTTTATAGTCAATCCTTCATTATTCCAACCAAATCACTTGCAAATATTGCAATAGGCGCAACGCTGGGGCCATTCCTGGCGGTATTAATGATCTATTATTCATTCAAATACATCGAAGTTTCAAAATCATCGATTGTGCAGAGCCTGAAAGGTGTCTTTGTATTTATCGGCAGTTTTTTATACTTCAAAACACTCCCGCTGAATCACCAAATTATAGGCGGTGGAATTACGGTTTTAGGAGTGTTGGTCATGTCACTGGCAAAAGCCAGAATGAGCAATTCCAGAAAAAGAAAAGAGATTATATAACAATCCTTATTATCAATATTGCAAGGAAATTAGGAATTGCCACTAGATACTCACCCGTTCGATATCTTTTTGTTCCATAAAAGCAATGATCTCGTCTTTAGAGATTGGCTGAGTAGCTCCATTCATCGAGGCAACCATTGCACCGGCGGCATTCCCCAACTTCAACGATTCAGCCAAAGATCGTCCTTTTAAATAACTGTGTACAAAGCCAGCAGAACAGGCATCACCGGAACCAACCGTATCAGCTAATTTCACCTTATATCCAGGGTCGTAAAAATATTCACCATCGGCAGATAGAACAAACGCACCTTTTGATCCCAAAGTAACTAATATAATTTCCAGCTTATCAAACTTCTCCAGCATTTCCTGAGCCATGTCTCGAAGCACTTCTTTCTTAAGCCCCAACATATCCTTAAGAGCAATCAATTCATCATCATTTATTTTTAGAATGTTGGTCAAATTGAGGCTTTCAGTGATTGTTTTTAAAGTATAGCAGTCTTTTCTTAAATTCACATCAAGGAACTTAATGGCTTGTGGTGCTTCAAGAATCAATTCTCTCAGCGTGTTTTTTGAAATACCATATCGCTGAATTAACGTCCCAAAACAAAGGCAATCGGCTTTTCTTGCCAGTTGAATCATTTCAGAGGTAAGCTCGATGTGATCGTATGCCACATCCTTTATAATATTAAAATCAGGAACGCCGTTCTCATCCAACTTCACCTCAACAGTTCCTGTTGGAAAAACTTCATCCGTTTGAATATTTTCTGTTGACAAGTTAAGTCCCTTCACCAGACTCAGGGCTTCGTCACCCAATTCATCATTTCCCAGGCGAGTAACCAAATAGCCTTTATCCCCAAATGAATTTATCCGAAAAATAAAATTTGCCGGAGCTCCCCCCAACACTTTGCCTGAAGGTAACAGGTCCCATAGCAACTCACCAAAAGCCAAAATAGTCTTCGCCATAATCAAAGGTTTTGAGCTCATAAATTTAAGAAGAAAATTGATAGCAAAACTGACAAAATTTAATCTCAACTCTTATTCAGGTTGCGTGTTACTTTATATTAGAAACCGGGAACAACAGAACAACTTGGTCAACCAACAAATTTCCATTAATATTGCCGCTATGAATTATTTGGCACATCTATATTTATCGGGTGAAAATGAATTGCTTAAAGTCGGTAATTTCATAGGGGATTATGTCAAAGGCAAACAGTTTGAAAACTTTGATCCGGGAATCCGGCAAGGAATTTTAATGCATCGTCAGATCGATTATTATACCGATCATCACCTCGTAGTGAAAGATTTCTCCTCTTTCTTCAGGGAGAAATTTGGCCGATATTCCGGAATATTATCAGACATCATCTTTGATCACTTTCTGGCATCAAATTGGCAAAATTACTCTGACCAAACCCTTCGCCAATTTTCAAAAAATACGCATGCCGTATTGCTTTCAAACTTTAACGTACTTCCGGCAAGGGTAAAATTATTTCTGCCTTTTCTTATTCAGCATAAACGTCTGGAGTCTTATGCTAATTTTGATGGAGTTTACCAATCGCTTAAAATCATGTCCAAACGTACAAGCCTGCCAGATCATACTGAATATGCAATGGAAGTGCTGAAAACAAACTACCGGGAGCTTCAACTACGCTTCGAACATTTTTTTGCTGATTTGCTGGATTTTGTTGAAACCAACTATGAAGTGAAAATAAAAAAGCCCGCTTAAAACGGGCAATGAATTATACGATGTGCAATTTTAGATTGCTGTTTTCAAAAAAGAATTCTTCCTCTCCAAGTGCCGGTTCCAAATCATCCAACCAAATTGCTTTTGGATCATAACGGGCAAAAAATGGTCTTCCAACCCAATCCGGGTTTCTTCCCTGAAGAAAATTAAGAACAAACACTTTCTCTCCATTTATTTTTTGCACACCCAAAATTTGGATTTTACCTGGTCCGCAGGACATTGAGGGCCCTCGAACAGTCCGGCAAACTCCACTTACCTGTTGAATTGCTTTTTGGTATATCTTCCAGGCTTCTCCCAAACTTATCGCAAAGTAATCCTGAGCACCAGTATTTCTGGCAATAAACATGTAGTATGGAATGATTCCTAAATTGACCTGCTCTTTCCACAATTTTGCCCAAATTTGAGAATCATTATTAATATTTCTCAATAGTGGAGACTGCGCCCTTATCTGCACACCAACCTTCTGCAAATTCAGTATTGCGTCTTTTACCGCTTTTGTTTCCAGCGCACGGTAATGATTAAAATGCGCCATTATGGAAATAGTAATTCCTCTCGCCTTCATCTTCTCAAACAAACGCAATAAATCATCAGCATCCTCGTCAGTAGTAAAACGATAAGGCCAATATGAAAGGGCTTTTGTTCCAATGCGGATTGTTTTCACGTGATCCAGATCCGCTTCCAAAATCGCATTAAAATAATGCTCGAAGAATTTTGTTTTCATCACAGCTGGATCGCCACCGGTAAAAAGCACATCGGTAATTTCAGGATGCTGCTTTAGATATTTAACCATCAGATCTGCCTCTTTCATAGCAAACTTAAAGCTATTCATTGCAAACTGCGGCCAGCGAAAACAAAACGTGCAGTAAGCATGGCATGTTTGTCCCTGCGATGGAAAAAACAACATGGTCTCACGATATTTATGCTGAATTCCATTTAAGCGTACACCATCCAACTCTGGAACATTACTCTCTTGTCCCGCAGGATTCGGATTCAACTTTAACCGGATATTATCAACTATTTTTTTAATGGAAACTGTGTCTGCATTATTCTTTAGAAGCTCAGCAACTTCACTAAAATGCTTTTCAGACAGCATCCCTTTTTGTGGAAAGTTTAGTATATAGAAAGGATCCTTTTCAAAGTTATCCCAATCGATCAATTCATCGATAATGTAATTGCTAACCTTGAAAGGCAAAACAGTTCCAACAACTTCAATAACAAACTTTTGATCCTCATTCAATCTTTGTTCTATCTGTGGAATTTGTCTAAAATTGTTGAGTGTGTAAGAACGATATCTCATTTCATTTAGTTTTATCGAGTTAGTACCACAAAGAGTAATAACCAATATCATGAGAAAACTGGGGTGCATCTAGCGACCACCTAAAAACATGATATTTATTGAATTATTTTTCCCTTTTTCTTTCAGCCTTGCGAATATAGCAAAAAACAGGCACTTCTAAAAGGACATATTCCGATGCAGAATACAACTAATAGCTTAACTTTTCAGTACGGCTTGCATCTAATCTTAAGAAGATAAATAAGAGAACCGTAAAAGACCAAAGTGATGATCCACCGTAGCTAAAAAATGGCAATGGAATACCAATTACAGGAGCCAGTCCAATTGTCATCCCAATATTAATTGCCAGGTGAAAGAACAGGATACATGCGACACTATATCCATAGACCCGACTAAAAATTGAACGCTGTCGTTCCGCCAAAAATATGAGCCGAAGCAGAAAAAACAGAAATATTACAATCACGAAAGTGGCACCAATAAATCCCCACTCTTCTCCTACCGTACAAAAAATGAAATCTGTACTTTGCTCAGGAACAAAGTCAAATTTAGTTTGTGTCCCTTGCAAAAAGCCCTTACCACTAAATCCGCCTGAACCAATCGCTATTTTCGATTGAATTACGTGATATCCAGAACCATGCGGATCGGACTGTAAACCAAGCAACTCGTTAATTCGAACTCGTTGGTGTGGCTCCATCACCTTGTTAACTACATAGTCAACCGAAAATGTAAAGAAAACCAACGACAAGAATACACCTAAGACAATCAGCAATTTGTTTATTTTCTTTCTAAAGGAATATATCGCAAATACAATAACTCCAATAACAGATACATACAACATTATCTCCGCAGTTGACCTTTCAAGTTTCAACAAAAAGTTTCCTAATAAGGCAACACTAATCATAGCCAGAAAAATGGCAAGAGTTTTAAGGGTTTCAACAATTCGTTGTTGAATAAAATAATGCACAACAAATCCACCGATGGCAAGTAAAGCAATGGAGGCAACCAAGCCATAAACGAGTGTGACAACGAAAACTATTCCAAGCAAAAGCCCCAGAAAAAGGACATTTCCTGATAAACCCTCGCGATACAATACCAAAACAAAAACGCTAAAAACCAATGCCGAACCAGTATCATTTTGGAGAAAGATTAATAATACCGGAGTCAATAATATCGCTCCTATAGTCAGCAAGGATTTAAATTGATGTATTTTAAAATTGAAAGAACTAACATACTTTGCCAAAGCCAATGCCGTGGTAAACTTCGCAAATTCAGCCGGTTGTATTGCAAAACCTCCAATCTGAAACCAGGAACGGGCTCCATTCACTTCGGTTCCTACTAACAGCACAGTAATTAGCAGAAAGATAATTACCAAATACAATACATAGCCAAGAGACACATAAAAATTACTATCAATTATTAGCATTGTAAATGCCAAGACAATTGCTGCTCCAATCCAAAGCAGCTGCTTCCCATAACGCTGGCTAATATCAAAAATACTGCTAAACTCTTCATTATATACCGCAGCATATATATTAATCCACCCCATAAACATTAGTAGCAAATACAAGAAAATGGTCACCCAGTCCAAATTAGCCCATATGTTGTTTCTTTTTGCCATTCTATTTTGGTTGAATTGGATTTAACAAATTAGCATTGGCCATTTCATTTTCTATAGGCAACCTACGTTTTGCAATCTGCCCCGTTAAATATTTTTCAATAACCAAGCTGGCTATTGGGGCTGCATATCTTGCTCCCCAAACTCCATGCTCAACGTACACAGAAATGGCAATTTGAGGATTCACTTTAGGTGAAAAGGCAACAAATGCAGAATGATCCGACCCCTGGTAGTTTTGAATAGTCCCTGTTTTGCCACAAATAGTGATCGTATCCAATACTGTTCTATATCGGGTATTTGTCTCCTCAACAACAGCCTGCATTCCGTCAATAACCACATCAAAAACATCCTTACTGATGCCTGATTCATTTCTCTCAAATTCCAATATCTGTTCATTCTCGCTAGCCGACCAAACAGATCTGACCAAATGAGGAGCAATATAATACCCTCGATTGGCAATAGCAGCGGCCATATTCGCCATTTGAAACGGAGTTAACAACAACTCTCCCTGCCCAATCGCCATGGAACGAATGGTTAGAGCATTCCATCTTCTTTCCCCATAATAGTGATTGTAATACGACTCGTTGGGAACATTTCCAGAAACCTCTCCTGTCAATTCATTGCTTAATTTCTGTCCAAACCCGAAATCCAGCAAATGATTTCTCCAGGCGTTAAACCCTTCCACAGAAGTCGGGTATTTTCGAAAGATTGAATTAAACGTATTCCAAAAAAACGGGTTGCATGACTCCCGTATCGCATTGCGAACACTAATTGGAGTTACGTGGTTATGAGTACATTTAATTGGGCTTGAGGCTGGCCCATTGCAGGAAAATTTAGTATCTGTTGTAATAGTTCCTTCGTCCAATGCAATGATAGCATTCATTAATTTAAAGGTTGATCCTGGGGGATAAGCCCCCATAATTGCCCGGTTGAAAAGTGGCTTCAAACTGTCACCCTCCAGCTTCGAGTAATTGCTCCCTCTCTGCCTTCCGACTAACAAAGACGGATCGTAAGTTGGAGCACTAACAAAAGCTAACACCTCACCTGTTGAAGGTTCAATAGCAACAATGCTCCCTTTCTTATTTTGCATCAGATATTCGCAGTAACTTTGCAAGTTTGCATCGAGCGTAGTTGTTATGTTTTTTCCAAGTACTGCAACAGAATCGTTTCTTCCTTCCCGATAGGCTCCCTTTTTACGATTGTGAACATCAACCAGAAAAAAGTTAACTCCTTTACTTCCCCTCAAATCCTTTTCATAGGCGCCCTCCAATCCTGTTGAACCAATATAGTCACCTCGGGAATAGTAGGAATCTCTTTTAATATCTGAAGCACCAACTTCACTTACATATCCCAGAACATGAGCAGCTGTTTTAAAAGGATATTCCCTTAACGTCCTTGTTTGAACGAAAAATCCGGGATACTTATATAATCGTTCCTGCAATACAGCATAGGTTTCCTGAGAAAGCTGTTTTACAATAACAGAAGGTTTATAACGGGAATAATTTCTTGCTTTTTTGAGCTCTTCAATTAATGCTGTTTTTTCAATCTCAAGAATATTACAAAGCGACAAAGTATCAAATGTACCAACCTCACGAGGTGTAACCAACAAATCATAGGCAGCCCGATTATAAACCATCAGTTCACCATTTCGATCATACATCAGCCCCCGGGCAGGATAACTCACCTCTCGCCTTAGTACATTTTTTGTAGCATATTGTTTATACGAAGAATCCAACACTTGAAGACGGAATAACTTCACAATAAACAACAAAGCCACCAACACAAAAATGCCACCCAACAAATATTTTCGTTTTGAAAATGAATCCACTTTTGCTTAATCCTTAAACATCAAAAACTGGCTAATTAAAATAATAATGAAAGTAAAACCCGTACTGAGCAAACTCCGCAACAAGGTATGAATAAACCCGCTAAATGTAAAAACTTCAATGAAAAACAAAAACAAATGGTGTCCAAATACCAAAATCAGAGCGTAGCGCCAAAACCAACGCATTCCCATCGATTTCACACGCGGACTTGAATCCACCTCGATACTGTCACGCGATGAAATTAAAGATATTACCTGCGGCCGCAAAAAGGCCAAAAAAGTTGTGGCAGACGCATGAATTCCCGGAGTGTTACTAAAGACATCGATCACCAGCCCTAACAAAAAACCTAATATTAGAATCAGATAGCGTGGGGTTTCAAATGGAAGAAGTAAAATAAAAAGCACGTACATGTAGGGATTAACATATCCGCTAAATTGAATATTGTTTAGTAGAATCACCTGGATAACAACCAGGATAATAAACATGAGAAAATATTTTGAGATTTCTTTAATCATTTTTATTCAATTCCTCCAAGTCGAGTTGTTCTTCAACCAGTAAATTTGAGACCACCTCAACATAAGAAAGTGTTTTAAAATTACTGGAAAGTTCAACCGTAATATCGTAAAAATTTCCACCACTTACCTGTTTAAAATCATGCACTCTACCAATGCGAATACCCTCCGGAAAAATGGAAGAGTAACTACTTGTAATAACTTCATCACCTTTATGAAGCGTGACATGAAAAGGAATCTCATTCAATTTAGCATAGCGGTAATCTATTCCGTCCCACACCAACGATCCAAAGTAATTATTGATTTTAGCAGAAAGCCCCCAACGCTTATTAAGAACACTTTGCCCTGTACTGAAATGCTCCGAAACGTTAGTAATTACCCCAACAACTCCACCGGGACCAATAATACCCATATCTGGTTTGATCCCATTTGCACTCCCTTTGTTCAGTGTAATATAATTGTATTGTTTGTTCACAGAATTATTAATGACCCTTACCGGTACAAAATCATAATTCTGCCCCGTTTGAGTAACTTTTTTTGTAGCGGCCTGCATCTCGGATAAAAGCATATCCTGAATTCGCTTTCTCAGCAAAGCATTATCCTTAGCCAATTCTTCATTGACCCGATTCAATTGAAAATAACTATAGACTGAATTATAGGTATTAAACAGATTTCCTGAAATCCGATTACTACTATTCAGAAATTTAACTTTCTGATAGTTGTTATAATTGACAATTAAAACCAAGGAAATGGCTTCAAAAACCAAAAACAGCAGGAAAAAATAATTACGTGCCAGAAATCGTAACAAACTTCTCATCTACAGGAAGGTTTTTGCTCCTTCCAATGCAGGCATTTACCTGATTAGGAAGGAGAATTTATCAACATTTTTAAGCGCGATACCCGTACCACGGGCAACAGCTCTTAATGGGTCTTCCGATACATGGAAGGGAATATTAATTTTTTCGGATAAACGTTTATCCAAACCACGAAGCAACGCACCACCACCTGCAAGGTAAATTCCTTTTGAAACTATATCTGAATATAATTCTGGTGGAGTTTGCTCAAGTGCACTTAATATTGCTGTTTCAATCTTGGAAATTGATTTCTCCAAGCAGTGAGAAATTTCCTGATATGAAACAGGCACTTCAATTGGTAATGCCGTCATCTGGTTTGGCCCCTGAACAATGTAATCGTTTGGTGGCTCTTCCAGCTGAGATAAAGCTGATCCAACATTAATCTTAATTTCTTCAGCAGTACGTTCACCAATTTTAATATTGTGTTGATGACGCATATACTCCATAATATCTGCAGTAAGGTCATCACCGGCAATACGAATCGATTTATTTGTAACGATCCCTCCAAGAGAGATTACTGCAATCTCGGTAGTACCGCCACCTATATCAACAATCATGTTTCCTTCCGGAGCTTCCACATCCAAGCCAATACCGATTGCTGCAGCCATTGGTTCATAAATCATATAAACCTCACGTCCCCCTGCATGTTCAGAAGAGTCACGCACAGCCCTAATCTCCACTTCTGTTGAACCTGACGGAATACAAATAACCATTTTCAGCGCAGGCGAAAAGAACTTTGATTTTGGATTGATCATTTTAATCATTCCGCGAATCATTTGCTCTGCCGCATTAAAGTCGGCTATCACCCCATCTCTCAATGGCCTGATTGTTTTCAGGTTTGCATGGGTTTTTCCCTGCATCTGCCTGGCTTTCTCACCAATCGCAACCAGTTTCTCTGTCTTTAAATCAATCGTAACGATCGATGGCTCATCAACAACGATTTTATCGTTTTGTATAATGATGGTATTTGCAGTACCCAGATCAATTGCAATCTCCTGGGTTAAAAATGAAAACAATCCCATGTTAATATTTTGTCTTAATTTATCATTACACCCACCGTCGGGCTTTGCGCTTAATGTTTAAAATGACGACGACCAGTAAAGAGCATTCCGATTCCAAATTCATCACATGCTTCAATTACTTCTTCATCGCGGATACTGCCACCTGGCTCAACAATGTATTTCACTCCATATTCATTGGCTGCTTCAATGCTATCCCTAAACGGGAAGAAAGCATCTGAAATAAGCACTGCTTCTTCAATCTTAATTCCTTCCTTCATATTGAAACGAGGAATTGTCAATTGACGCAAACTATCCAGTCGGTTAGGTTGTCCCATACCTGCACCAGTCAGCCAAAATGAACCGTCAATGTTTTCAGTCACTAAAGCAATGGAATTACTTTTTAAGTGTTTACATGCTGTAATACCAAACTTAGCAAGATTCAATTTATTTTGATCGAACTCAATTTTTGTGACATTTTTAAATTCGGTATCCATTCCCTCATCTTCATCCTGCACCAACATTCCGCCACTAATTGAACGATATAATTTCTCACCTGTAGTCTCCGCTTTAATTGGAGTAACCAACAAACGAAGGTTTTTCTTTTTACCAAAAACTTCCAATGCCTCGGGAGTGAAAGCAGGTGCTATAATAATTTCAACAAACTTCTTCCCAAACCAGCTCGCAACTTCTTCGGTCACTGTGTCCGAAAAACAAATAATGCTGCCATATGCACTAATAGGATCACCTGCCCAGGCAAGATCAAGCGATTTTAAAATGTTATCAGTTACTGCAAGTCCACATGGATTAAGGTGTTTGATCACCGAAACAGCAACTTTATTTTCAATGTGAGAAACTGCATGAAATGCATCACTCGCTGATTTCCAAGCTGCATCTGCATCTAACAGATTGTTATATGAAAGAGCTTTACCTTGCAACACATCTGCATTTGCCAAAGTAATAGAAGAATCAGCATTATCGAATTTATAGAATGTAGCCGATTGATGCGGGTTTTCTCCATATCGAAGAACATGTCCATCATTCAAACTCACCCGGTTTTTATCTGTGATACCTTCATTGAAATAATTAAAGATAGCAGAATCATAATGCGATGAAGTTGCAAATGCCTTACGTGCAAAAGCTTTTCTGTCTGCGATGTCACTTTCACCGTTCTTCGAATCCAGCAAATCGATCAAGTCACCATACTGATCGCGGGAAGAAACAATGATTACATCTTTAAAGTTTTTGGCTGCAGCGCGAATCAACGCGATTCCACCTATATCTATTTTCTCAATAATGTCTTCTTCGGAAGCACCGGAAGCAACTGTTTCTTCAAATGGATATAAGTCAACAATCACCAAATCAATTTCAGGAATTTCATACTCTGCAATTTGCTTTTTGTCCCCCTCATTATCACGACGGTTCAAAATACCTCCAAAAACTTTTGGATGCAGCGTTTTCACTCTTCCTCCCAGAATTGATGGATATGACGTAAGACCCTCAACTGCAGAAACATCAACATTCAGGTCTTCTATAAATGATTGGGTACCACCTGTTGAATAAATTTTTACACCCAGCTTGTCCAACTTCTTTACTATGGCATCTAACCTGTCCTTATGATAAACTGAGATCAGTGCGGATTTAATCTTCTTTAAATCATTCATTTATAGCATTTTAAATTTGATGCACAAAGATAATAAAAAACGACTGATTTATCTTCTGAAAAACGTGGCTTTTCAGGATTTTTTATTGACAATAAAATAGTGAAAATAATTAACCCAATAGTTCACCTGCAAATACACCATCCTTCGAATTTCTATTTAATTAAAATGAATATTTTCAGAAATCGTCTGGAATTGTTCTATCTTTACTTTCAAATCATTTTTATTATGTTGCTGGCTCGCCTGATTTATGAGAGTTTTTCGTTTGCAGGTAATTCTTTGCGTGCAAATAAACTACGCACATTCCTATCACTTCTTGGCATTACAATTGGCATTTTTGCCATCATTTCTGTTTTCACTGTTATTGACTCACTGGAAGGATACATTCGAAACAGTTTGAATTCATTAGGTAGCAACATGATTTATGTACAAAAGTGGCCATGGACGCCTCCTGAGGGAGAGAGTGAATATCCATGGTGGAAATACTTAAATCGTCCAGTCCCACAAATTGAAGAAACCGAGGAGATTGCCAGGCGTTCGAGAACAACAGAAGATGCAGCTTTTTTATTTGGTTTTGGAGCAACGGTTCAGTTTGAAAACTCCAAAGCTGAGAATACTGAGATAATGGCTTCATCTTATGAACTATTTGATACCTGGAATTTGGAAATCGAAAAAGGACGATATTTTACGGAATCAGAAAGTCAAACAGGAGCTGCACTCGCAGTACTCGGAACTGAATTAGTTGAGAAATTATTTGAAGGTCGAGATCCAATTGGGAACGAAATAAAAATTCAGGGGCATCGACTTTTAGTTATCGGGTCATATAAAAAACAAGGTTCTGATATGTTTGGCACCAGCATGGACAAACGAATACACATCCCTGTAAATTATGCAGCAAGCATGGTTGATTTTAGAAATAGAGATCGGGGACAAACAATCAATATTAAAGCAAAACAAACTGTTAGCAGAGATGAATTTGTTGCAGAAATTGAAGGCATTATGCGATCGCTGAGAAGGCTCCGCCCAATGGAAGAGAACAACTTCGCCATCAACGAAGTCAGTGCAATCTCCAATCAATTTGACGCATTTTTTGCGGTATTTAATGTGGCAGGTTCTATTATTGGTGGCTTCAGTATTTTGGTCGGCGGGTTTGGAATTGCCAACATCATGTTTGTATCAGTAAAAGAACGCACCCGAATCATTGGAATTCAAAAATCTTTAGGAGCTAAAAAGTATTTTATTTTACTCCAATTTATTTTTGAATCAGTCATTCTATCACTACTTGGCGGAATAACTGGCTTACTGCTTATTTTTGCAGGAACCAGCATCTTCAATGCGATAGCAGACATGAATATATCACTATCGCTTGGTAATATAATCCTGGGAATAATGATCTCTGGGATAATTGGCGTTGTTTCAGGTTTCATGCCAGCCCTTATTGCTTCCAGACTAGATCCTGTTGAAGCCATCAATACAGTATAATTTGTTTGGATTTTTTACGAAACAGCCATCCGAAACCACATGGCTGTTTGCATCAACCGATTAGCCTCTTCTTCGAACTGGCATTTAACATGCATCATATTTACTGACTCTTCAAATTCATCCATTGTGAATTCGTACCCAAAATGTGGTAATATTTCAAAAATTCCTTCTACCGACAATTGATTTATCGTTTGACGAAGTTCTTTATCTTCCTGCGAATTTTTAATAAATTTCATTGCATCATTAATTGCCATAATTCTTCATTTTGATAGTTTTCAACCCACCCGTTTCATACATTTTTGTAGGAAATAAAACACGGACATTACCGAATTGTCTGATTTTCCTAAAGTAACAGGCATATTACCAATATGGGCAAACCATGTGCCGAAAATTTGTCGCTAAAAAATACTACACGGTTCCTAAATGAACCAAGGCATCTCCCTGATAAACAATTGGAGCATGGTTCATTCCAATAATATAACCATCATGTGGAATCTTCACCAAATGTTCGAAACTACCATACGGATCGGATATACTACCCACTATTTCTCCTTTTTCAACCTTGGCACCATCTTTTAAAAAGAAGCGAAAAAGTCCACCATGCCTTGCCCGAAACCAAGAAGATTGATTTATTACGATCGGCTCAGTTATTTCATTGGCTGATATTTCATCAGAGAAATCTCTCATCCCGAGATGGTGCATCGTTCGCATTACACCATTCACACCGCGCATGGTAATACGTTTATGAAAATCGAGTGACTTGCCCCCTTCAAATAAAATTACTTTTTTCCCCATTTTAGTTGCAACCTGCCGGAAAGACTTTTCTCGTTCTGGAGCATATACAATAAAGCGAGGTTTAAAAACCTGAGCCAACTCCAACAACTCTGGATGGTCCCGGCTTATTCGAATTTGAGAACTATTAAACCGGTCAGCCCCACCCGTATGAAAATCAATACAATAATCAGCATGTGGCATAATCTCATTCATCATGTAGTAAGCAAAAATACTTGCCAACGACCCCGTCTTTGAACCTGGAAAAAACCGATTCAAATCTTTTCCGTCAGGAAAATCCCTGGTTTGGTTTAGAAATCCAAAGACATTTAGTACCGGAATACAAATTACTGTTCCTTTATCCGGCCTGTTAATTTTCCGGGAAATAAGCTCTCGAATGATTTCAACACCATTCACCTCGTTCCCATGAATTCCGGCAATTAGCAGAAGAACAGGTCCATCTTCCCTGCCACGTTGCACAATAACAGGAATTTCCACTTTTGTACGGTTATGTAGCCTGGCAATATCCAAATTAAGGATTGTCTTCCTCCCGGGACGAATCTCCGTATCTAAAATAACCATTGATTTTCGCTTCACCATGACGGACAAATCATACGTTTCTTTCTACATAACGAATAATACTTCTGGCGATGTCCGTACCTGTCGCTTCCTCAATGCCTTCAAGACCAGGAGAGGAATTAACTTCCAGAATCAATGGACCATGCTCCGAAGGTAACATATCAACACCAGCAACACCCAAACCCATTACTCTGGCTGCTTTTAAGGCTGCATTTTCTTCGTCCTCCGACAATTGATAAACTTCAGCAGAACCTCCGCGATGCAGATTTGATCGGAATTCACCTTTTTTAGCCTGACGCTTCATCGCTCCAACAACAACCCCATCAACCACAAAAGCGCGGATATCAGACCCTTTTGCTTCTTTTATAAACTCTTGAATAATCACCCTTGCTTTTAATCCGTTAAATGCTTCAATTACAGACTCTGCAGCATTCTCTGTTTCTGCCAAAACCACACCAAGCCCCTGGGTGCCTTCCAATAATTTAATCACAACAGGTGCCCCGCCAACACTATCAATAATATCTTTCACATTTCGCGAATAATTGGTAAACACAGTTTTAGGAAGACCTAAGCCTGCGCGGCTAAGAATCTGCAAGCTTCGCAACTTATCACGTGAGCGAACAAGCGCCTGAGACTCAACGGCGGTAAAAACCTTCATCATCTCAAATTGCCTTACAACAGCTGTTCCGTAAAAAGTTACGGATGCACCAATTCGAGGGATAACAGCATCTACTCCTTCAAGATGATTACCTCTAAAGATGACGGATGGTTTTTTCTTTTCTATTACTAAATCACACTTGGAATGATCTACAATTTGCATATCATGTCCTCGTTGCTTACCCGCTTCAATCAATCTTTCTGTTGAGTACAAATGGGCATTTCTAGACAGTACAACAATTTTCATCAGTAATTTTTAGCTGAATTAAAATATTTAATGCTTAATTAATTTGACAATCCCCCTCCTCGATAAATCTTTCATGGAACTATCAACAATAAATTTCTTCGACAAAAATTTTCTCCCTAACAAAACTGGAAATTTCATACTCCCTCGTTCCGTCAGGGTAAGTTCAATAGGGAAAAGCTGATCAAAAATTTGAATCGTTGTTTCAATACTAAACCTCTCTTCCAGGATTCCGTTTGAGCTTCTCACTTTTTTTAAATTGAATTGATCAAAGGTAATTTTTCGGTTATGATACTTTTCATGCTCAGGATCAAGAAAATTACAACAAAGTTTCTCAACTCCATCTTCTTCAATCATGGAAATTTTATGACAATGAAAACTTGATGTAAATGCACCAGTATCGACTTTCACCTCAATATCCATAAGCTCCAGCTTTGGAAAATCAGCTTTATCTTCTCTACCTATTAAAATTCGGGGTGCTCTCATCAAAGAATATTGAAAAATATTTTTGCAATAACCATGTACATGATCAATCCAAGTATATCATTCATAGTTGTAATAAAAGGTCCTGTTGCCAATGCCGGGTCAATCTTTAATTTATTCAATAACAAAGGAATAATTGTTCCAAACATCGAAGCAAAAATTATCACAATAAAGAGAGAAATACTAACAGCCCAAGTAAGGTTCATACTATTGCTGAACGTATAATTATAGATAAATATTAGCGAGGCAAACACCATGGCAGTAATCAGTGCGACTGCGAGCTCTTTCAACAGTTTTTTACCAAATGAGTCAAAGTCTCTGGCACCACTAGCTATCGTTTGAACTACAATTGAAGAAGATTGTACGCCAACATTACCTGCCATCGCAGCAATTAAAGGAATAAAAAATGCCATTGCCGGAATCTGAGCCAGTGCTTTCTCATTCGCTCCTAAAACCTGCGCTCCTAAAATTCCACCAATTAATCCAATCAACAACCATGGAAGACGAGCACGAGTCAAATTCCATACCCGGTCACCCGACTCAACGTCCCCGGAAATACCAGATACCATTTGATAGTCTTTCTCTGCTTCTTCCCGAATAACGTCCACGACGTCATCGATGGTAATTCGTCCTTTCAGCCTCCCAATATGATCAACAACCGGCAAGGCAACTAAGTCATAACGCTCCATTACCTGAGCCACTTCTTCCTGAGTTGCATCAGTTCTCACAGACTGCACCTCTTCTTCAATCAGGTTCTTTATTTTAGTTTGAGTAGGTTTTAAAATCAGCCTTTTTAACGACAGTATCCCCTTTAAAACCTCATCATCATCAACTACATATACATAGTAAATCTCATCAATTTCTTCTGCTTGCTGAGATATTTCCTTCAGGCAGGTCTGAACAGTCCAGTTTTCATTTACCAGAACCATTTCCTTGGCCATCAAACCACCTGCCGAATCCTCATCATATTCCAACAAATCTGCAATATCACCAGCCTGTTCTTTATCTTCAATCTTTAAGAGAACGGCTTCTTTCATCTCGTCTTCCAAGTCTCCAACCACATCCGCAGCATCATCAGAATCCATGAATTCGATAAACTGTCTGGCAATAACCTCAGGGGGTAAGACTTTCAAAAATCTTCTTCGATCATGCTCAGGAATCTCGATCAATACATCAGATGCAGTTTCTCCATCAAGCTGTAAGTATAGATATTTTGCCTCCTCCGTATTGAGTTCTTCCATGACCTCAGCAATTTCAGTCGAATGCAGTCCTTCCAGCATCTTCAATACTTCCTTTGACTGATCATTTTCAATTAATTCCTGAATCCTATCGACAAACTCTCTGTTTAGCTCGAATTGCATAATCTCATTTTTTGGGTTGATCTTGTATCAACCTGGTTAGATTTTCAAAATCACTAACACTCAACTGCTCCGGACGTTTAGAAAAAACGTCTTCTTTTTTCAATAAATCATCCGTCAGAAATACTTTTAACGAATTGCGAAGTGTTTTTCTGCGCTGATTAAAAGCTGCTTTCACAACTTTGAAAAACAATACTTCATCGCAAATTAGATTTTCTTTATTATTGCGAACCAAGCGAATAACCGCAGATTTTACCTTCGGTGGCGGGATGAATACCTGTTCATGAACTGTGAATAGATACTCAAGGTCATAAAACGTTTGAAGGAAAACACTGAGTATTCCATATGTTTTTGATCCATGTGCAGCGCATAACCTCTCTGCAACTTCTTTTTGAATCATTCCTACAACCTCCGGAATTTGATTCCGATGATTCAGAACCTTAAAAAATATTTGGGAGGATATATTGTAGGGGAAATTTCCAATTATACTAAAACGCTCGGTTGTATATTGACTGAAATCCATTTTTAGAAAATCTTCAGAAAGAATTCTTCCTTCTAACTGAGGAAAATGCTTATTCAAATACTCAACCGATTCCCGATCAATTTCAACTACTGTTGTTTCGTAGGTTCTATTTTGGAGTAAAAATTGGGTGAGGACACCCATTCCCGGACCAACTTCCAATACCTTTTTTGTATCGTTAGTCAGCAGGCTTTCAACAATTTTAAGGGCAATGTTCTTGTCCTTCAAAAAGTGTTGACCTAGATTTTTTTTGGCCCTTACACTGGTCATATCTATCACTATCGTTGATCTTCGATTCCATATATGTTGTTAAAAACCGAGGTGATTTAAAACAAATATTTATTTTTGTCTGCGAATCTTGCCTTGGAAAGGCGTGCAAATTTAAAAAAGTACTTAATAAAAATGCTTTAAATGCGATTAAAATTAGCGTATTTTCAGCAATAAACAAGATTGATTTGAAACAGAAATTAATTAAGATCCTTAAATTTCTTGCCTTTTTAGCATTAGGAATAGTATTATTCTGGCTCGTCTATAAAGATCAAGACATTGATCGTATTAAATCCATACTAACAAATGATGTAAATTATTTCTGGATCTGGGTGTCTCTTTTCCTGGGATTACTGAGTCATATCAGCCGGACCATGCGATGGAATTTAATGATCGAACCTCTAGGTAAAAAGCCAAGACTCTTAAATACGTTCCTCTCAGTGATGGTAGGTTATCTAATGAATTTAGTCATTCCACGAATGGGAGAAATTTCACGTTGCGGAGTACTTGCCAGGTATGAGAAAATTTCGTTTACAAAACTCATTGGTACAGTTGTCACCGAACGGATTATCGATGTAATTATGCTTTTGATTCTGACTTTTATTGTGGTTGTCACACAATTTGGGGAAGTAATCAAGTTTTTAAATAATAATCCGGATATTAAAGATAAACTCAACTCGATAGCTTTCTCTCCATGGGCCATTTTAGGGATTCTTTTTGTAATTATCCTGATTTACGTTTTTAGAAAGAAACTGAAAAAAACGGCTGCATTCTCAAAGGTCAAAGAGATCATCAATAATTTTGGTGAAGGTTTAAAGTCAATCAAAGACATGAAGCACAAGGGTGCTTTCATCTTCCATTCGGTATTTATTTGGGTGATGTATTACATCATGCTTTACGTGGTTTTCTTTGCCTTCGATTTTACCTCTCATCTTTCTGCCATTGCAGGGCTGACAACTTTTGTTTTGGGCAGTTTTGGAATGGTTGCCCCTGTACAGGGCGGTATTGGCACTTGGCACTTTATGGTGGTCCAAAGCCTGATCGTATATGGAATTGACAAATCAGACGGTTTGATATTTGCGTTTTTGGCACATGGTTCTATGACTTTTATGCTAATCCTGCTTGGCTTAATTTCATTACTTGTGTTACCATTCATTAACCGAAGAACCAATTAAAGTTTGTAGTTTTACGTGGACAATTTAATATTGCCATTTTGAATACCGAACTTTTTATAGCAAAACGTTTATTCTCCTCGAAAGATCAAAATCAAAGGCTTTCACGTAGGGTTGTTCGACTAGCAGTAGCTGGCATAAGCCTTGGCATGGCTGTGATGATCATGGCCGTTGCAATCGTTACAGGTTTCCAAAGTGAAATCGAAAGCAAGGTGAATGGTTTTGCATCTCAACTGCAGATTGCGAATTACGACAGCAACCAATCCTACCAAACCTCTCCGATCTCGAGTAATCAATCTTTTTTGGAAGAACTTACTCAAATGGATGGCATCCGCCACATCCAGAAAGTTGCCACCAAGCCTGGAATGATCAATACTGAGGATGAAATACAAGGCGTGATTTTAAAAGGAATTGCCGATGATTTCGATTGGACTTTTTTCGAAAACAATAAAGTTGAAGGCAGGGCGATTCAACTAGACTCATTGCGAACCAATGATGTTTGGATTTCACAGCAGCTATCAAACATGCTAAAATTGAAATTGGGGGATAGCTTCCGCATGTATTTCCTCAATCAAAACGAAACTGTACCTCGAATACGGAAATTTGAAGTTGGAGGGATTTACAGAACTGGACTGGAGGAGTTTGACCGCATGTTTGTCCTCATTGACATCAGGCACGTTCAGCGATTAAATTCATGGAAAGAAGATCAAATCAGTGCTTTCGAAATCTATCTGAACAATGCGGATGAAGTGGATAAAAAAGAGTACCAACTACGTGATTTAATTCTTGCCCATCTTGAAGAAGATGCACCTCTTTTACGTGTTATCAATATCAAAAGAAAGTTTCCTCACATATTTGACTGGCTTGATATGCTTGATATGAATGTGTGGATTATTCTTGGTCTAATGGTTTTGGTTGCAGGATTCAATATGATCTCGGGCTTACTAGTTATCATTCTTGAACGGACACAAATGATTGGAATACTCAAATCAATGGGAGCCGCAAATACAAATGTCCGTAAAGTGTTTTTATACCTTTCTGCTTTTTTAGTTGGGGAAGGATTACTTTGGGGCAATTTACTTGGAATAGCTATTGGTTTATTGCAACATTATTTTCAAATCATACAACTCGATCCTGCTTCATATTACGTTGATACGGTGCCCATAAACCTTTCTATCCTCCATTTATTTTTTCTGAACGCTGGGGCCCTGGCAATAACGCTATTAATGCTTATTGGCCCATCTTACTTTATTAGCCGAATTGATCCGGGAAAAACTATCCGTTTCGAATAAAACCTTTTTTTTTAGCTCGAATAAGTCACAGCCAACACACCCTTTTTATTATTTTTTACGTTATTTTTCAAGAAAACATGAAAACGATCAATTGAAACGAAGTTATGACTCATTTTAAAACATTATTCATTCTGATACCACTCCTATTTTTCGCTATTCTAGCTTCTGCGCAACATCGGATTGCCGGAACAATAAAAGATGCAAAAACAGGCGATCCGCTTATCGGTGCAAATATCTATTTAGCAGGAACCACATACGGTGCCGCATCTGATAAAGAAGGAAAATACGAAATCACCAACGTTTCAGATGGAACATATGAATTAAGAGTAAGCTATAAAGGCTACCAGAGTGAACAGGTAATGCTTGAAGTTTATCAAAACAAATCGAGTGTCCATTTTCGATTAATAGAAAACAGCATCGATTTAAATGCAATTGTAGTTACCGGAACTCGAAGTGAACAGCCAATTAGCAACAGTCCTGTATTAACTCAACTAATAGGGAAAAAGGCAATCGCAGAGCAAAGCAACTTCACGCTCTCGCAGGTGCTAACACAAAATAATGCTTCTTATGAAATGGTAAAAGATAACACCGTTAATTCATTTCGCTTTGACGGACTAGGCGCTCAGTACACACTCTTTCTTTTGGATGGTGAGCGAATTGCCGGAGAAACCAAAGGTGCTGTAGATCTTTCAAGAATTAACCCTGCCACCATCGAGCGAATTGAAATTGTTAAAGGAGCTGGCTCCACTCTTTATGGTACCAACGCAATCGGAGGCGTTGTCAATATCATCAGCCGGGATGTATCAAAACCCATCGAAGTAAACGCTGGAATTCAGTCTTCATTATATAAGGATCCTTCCACCGAAAATAATCGATCGGAAGAATACGCCTACGCAAGTGTCAATCTGACAAAAGGGAAACTATCGTCATTTACAGATGGCAAATACAACAACTACTCACCTTATGACATCAATGGAGGTGCCGGATATTATGGCATTTTAACCCAGGAAAATGAATTCAATTATAACTTCAGGCAGAAACTCATCTTCAGGCCATTTGATCAATTATCACTAACGGGAAATGCGTCTTATTACAAGATGGAGCGTGATTTTCAACTGCAAGATTACCCCGACAAAAAAAGTGAAGACCTGACAGTTGGATTCAAAACAACTTATGCTCCATGGGAGAAAGCTAAATTTGAATTGTCATATCATTCAGATCACAATAAAATATATGATGTACTCAACCTGGGCACAGAAAAAAAAGACACGCTTGATTATGACAATCTTTTCCAGAACATCAGGTTTCTGGGAAATATAAAAATTGGGTATTTTAACGATGTTACATTCGGTGCTGAGTATATCCAAGAAGAACAATCATCATCTCAAAACAACATTGAAAGTCAGAAATTGGAAAATTACGTGGTTTATTTGCAAAATGAATTAATGATCAACCGTAACCTGACGCTTATTGGTGGTGTAAGAAATGAATTTCATTCCAGCTATGGAAGCTTTTTCACCCCTCAAACCAGCATCCTCTTTTCGCCTGGTAAATTTACTTTTCGTGGAAACTATGGAAAAGGATTTCGCGCACCATCTGTAAAAGAACTCTACACAAACCAATTTGCCATCCCGGCAACAGGTTCTCCAATCGCATTCTTTCTGGATGGTAATCCTGATTTGTTGCCAGAAACCTCAGAATATCTTTCTGGGTCAGCACAATTTTCCAATGAAAAAATTGACGTTTCATTGAGCTATTCAATGAATAATATCGATCAGCTTATCACCTATGATTCGATTGCAAATGTGATCATGGATGAAGAATCGATACCTCCCACTCCTCAACAAATTAATTATATCTATTCAAATGTTGAAGAGGCTCGTATAAACAGCATAAATCTGCTTGCACGGTACCGAATTTTCAACAGCTTAACGTTAAGCGCATCGGGAGCATATATTGAAGCAAAAGACCTGTCAAATGATGAAATTCTTCCAAACGTGCGAAAATTTAGCGCCCGTCTAAATCTTAATTTCAATCATTCATTTGGAGGTTATGCCATTTCAGCAAATTTGAATACAAACTACTTTGGATCAAAAAAAGTAATCAATATTTACAGCGAAACAAATGAACTGGTTGAATTGTCTGATTATACGCTTTGGAAATTAATGACTACTCACACTTTGAAGAAACATTACACACTAAAAATCGGGGTTAATAACCTGTTCAACAAATCGGACGACCAACCTGAGTATTTTAACCTTACAAGTCCCGGGAGAATGCTGATATTTGGTGCTTCTGTAAATTTTTAAAAAAACATAACTTCGCTACAACATTTTTTGCACGAGTTGGTTCTCTCATATAAACCCATGAAAACAGAATCGCTGATGTTCACCGAATTTCCAAAACATATTGAACGCTTTTTAAAAAAAGGGTTGCCGGGTTCCAGGTCTCACTTGAAAATGATTCCTCCAGGAAGGGAACTCAGTATCCGTGAATCAGATCGCGATAAAATCCGCTACGGGAGTGTGCTCCTATTGCTGTTCCCCTATCAAAATGAAATATACACCTGCCTCACCAAACGAAACCCATCAATGAATTCTCATCCCGGACAAATCAGCTTTCCAGGAGGAAAAATTGAGGAAGGAGAAAGTCCGGAATTAACTGCTCTTCGAGAGACAGAAGAAGAAGTTGGAATTTCACCTTTAAAAGTCAAACTGTTAGGCATGTTGTCAGAACTTTACATCCCGGCAAGCAGGTTTAATATTTTTCCCTATGTTGGTTGGCTCGAAGAAAAGCCGGAGTTCGTTTTAAATAAAGAGGAAGCTGAAAAGATTCTATTATTCCCGATTACTGAGAGTAACAAAAATAAAGAGATACAGGAAATTGAGTTAGAAACTGTAACAGGTCCGCTGACAGTTCCTTATTATCCTTTTGAAGGTGAAATAATTTGGGGAGCCACTGCAATGATCTTAGCCGAATTTTTTGATCTCTTACATGAGAATCAACCTATTTTTCGATAATATTTTGGTAATTTCGATACGTATTCAGCACCTTATTCACGTAATTATAAGGTTCATCTCCACGACAATATCCCCATTTCACAACAGGATCTTTATAGTATTTCGAAGCAGATTTATTTAAAAGAAAATAGTCAACATTATCTTGCCAAACAGTAGGATTTCGATCATATTTTTCAGCTAATCGTTGAGCATCTTTAACATGTCCCAAGCCAACATTATAGGAAGCAAGAACAAATTTAACCCGTTCCGTTGAGTCGGGTATTTCCTCTTTAAAATGATCATCCAGCCATTTCAATAATTTCACCCCAACTTTCACATTCTGATCCGGTTCTTCAAATTCATTCATCCTAAATAAATCAGCAGATTCTGGCATAACTTGCATTAGCCCTATAGCACCTGCCCACGATTCAGCATAGGGATCAAACATCGATTCCCGATAAATTATGGCAGCTATAAAACGCCAATCATATCCTGCCGTAGCACTTTCTTTTTTGATAATATCATCAAAAGGAGAAATCTTCCCGCCGGTAATAGAATGATAATCGCTTTTAACCATCTGCTGCGAGCGAGAATTTTCAAAATACTTGTTATAAATCACCCGAAAGGTCGATGTTTTTTTGAAGTTAATAATCCACGTATTCAAATAATTCAACCACTGCTCTGAATCTTTACGAACAGCCCAGGCAATATTCTGGGGGAAACTGATTGGAGTTGAAATATCTAAATTAGGATAATAGGTCTGGTTCACCTTTGCCACGTTCTCATCGCAAACGGTATAATCAATTTCACCTTGAGCAACCAACGCAACCAATTGCTCCACCCCATAAATTGAATCTTCAACAATATCAATTTCGGCTCCTATTTCCTCCGACAAATTACTAAGCCTTCGGTAGTAAGCAGTATTCTTCTGAACGTGAATTCGTTTTCCAGCTAATTCCAACTGATTTCTGATTAGCGATTCTTCCAAAGTCCTTCGACTCATCTCTTTCCAATTATCAGGCTTTTTTTGAATTAAAACTTGTCGTGTTTGTTCCAATGGAACCGTGAAATCAATTTTATCATTACGTCTCTTCGTGATGGTCAAATTCTTCGCAACAACATCATACTGTTCATTTGCTAATCCTTCAAAAGTCTCCTGCAGATTATTACTTACAGAAATCTCCAAGCGAACTCCCATATCATCAGCAAGCCTTCTCAGAAGTTCGTATTTAAATCCCATGGGTTGCCCACGATAAACAAAGTAATTGGTGGAGTTGTAATCAACAACTGCCCTCAACTTTCCAGATTTCATGATGCGGGTAAGGTCATTCTCTTTCTCAACAGAATCTAGTTTTTCCTTTGTGCCTCGCTCTCCAGTGATGCACGAAGAAAGGACAATCAAAATAAGAAATAGAAATTTCAGGTATCTGGTTGCTTTTATCATGTTGCTTTTTTGTTTGTCTAATCGTAAAACGACCAGGCAACACCAAGCCTAAAAGTTCGGCGGTAATAAGGATAATCCGGAGCAGCCCAAAAATTGCCATCAAGCAAGCCTGCTGTGGCATTTAGCCACTGAAAGAAAAACCTTGTCCGCTTTAATTTAAGATTGGCATGAACATCTACGTTGGGGAAGTTACCGATTTTTTGTTGATTTTGCCAAAAAAAGCGGCCTGTAGAAGAATCAAATGCATCAGCATAAAATGCTGAATTATAACGCACATCAGCTCCGATTTGCGTGTAAAGTACTTTTGACACAATTGTTTTATAACTTAAACTTAGGTAGCCAGTAATGTCCGGCAAATGCAGGTATTCTTCCTGATTTCCCTTCTGCCAAATCATTTTCCCCCTGATTAACCAATGCTTTGTGTCAATATCCTTATTTAGGTAGGCAGATAAAACCAGCATTTCACGACCACCCTGTTGTGGAAGCGCTTCAGCATTATTAAAAATATAGTTCCCAATCAAGGCATAATTCATCCCCAAAGTCAGCTTATATTTTTGAGAACTTATTTTCGAGCGAATGATCATCTCCTTGGTATTATCAAAACGGTTTCGCCATCTGTAATGATTGGACGTAAATTTTTGTTGAAAGTAATCAGGAACAATCGTATTTAGCTCACCCTCAACTTTCAGACTCATTGTATCATTCCCAATTTGCAATGGTTTCATAATGAAAGCTGACAACTCTGTTTGCCCCGACCGATAGCCGGTTAAATATAATTTTCCTTCACCACCCCATTGCCAAAACTTACCTTCTTCCCTGCCAATACCACCACCAACAAACGTATTACTGTATTTTTCTTTTACGAGGGTTGAATCATTAAGCGGCATCGTTATACGAATTCGATCATGCCCAATAAATGCACGTTTACTGAATGTATATTTTCGGTCTGGAGCTTCGTAAAACTTTAACTGAAAAACACTAGTCAGTCGATTGTATATTACTGTATCAGCGGTAGCGATAGAATCTAAAAAAATGGCCGGATAATAATCAAGATTTGGATCCTCGTCAATATAAGATCGTTGATTTCCCGAATATTCAAATTGATGCATTACCCCAGTTCGTGGAATAAATTTCTCGGTAACATTTCCGTCTTCGTCCACCACTTCAATAGTTTTCCCTAACCGATATTCATTATTCCAAAATATCGCACGATTACGAATGGAAGACCTGGCATTCAGCAGCTTAACCAAATAAGTCTCAGTATCACTAAATTCATTCAAATCCTGCCCTGGATCAAAACCTCCATTCTCTTGATTTTCCACCCGATTAAACATGACATTAAAATGCGAAAGCCACTGATCTGAAAGATAGCTGGAATACAAGCCAAGGGAACTGTTTTTATTTTCTTGGCGTCTATAATGCCCCATAGATTTCGCCTGATCGTAGAAGAATGTGAAGTTTAAATCCTTGTTCACATTTTGCGAATGAAAAACATTAAAACGATTTTCAGTTCTTGTGTTTTTATTCTCACTCTGGCTGTAATCCAAAAGTGTATATGGAGTTGTTGTATTAAAATATTTAATATCTGCAGGTTGAATTGCATAGGCATCATACGACCTATAGAAATAGAAATCAGTATTTGTTTCCCGGTTAAAAAATTCATTGGGAAGGTAAGCTCCTCCTAAATTTCCGGTAAACGTATTGGAGATGCTCCGGTAATGAATTGGATTGTACACATGGAAAAAATTCAAGGCGGTATCCACTACGGCAGAATCAATAGATGCACCATATCCACTTAGCTTCCAGCTATGAATAATTGAAGGTATTAATTGCCCAGGGTGATCATGCCCTTCTTCCTGATCATCAACTTGCTCCCGATCTTCTTCAAAATTGGAACCTGAACCAAAACTGCCAAATTCCTGAATATCTCTTTGCGAAAACACAAAGCTCACCATCAGAAACAAAAATGATATTGTAATACTAATTTTCCGGATCATGACGGGGCAAAGATAATTAAAAGTCCATCTTGCCATGAAAAATAAAGCCTTAAAAATCTTTAATTAAACATCCATTTAATTCAGGAAAATCTAAAATCTAAAATTGAAGCTGAATTTTCTTCCGAGATTCAGTACAAAGCGAGCATATCCTTAATCAAAAACGATCAAAAAACTATAATAAGGCAGCAAACAATTTTCATCAAAGTTTTTCTATTTTTGTGGCTTAATTCAGAATTCGTTAATAAAGCAAAAGAAAATGGAGACTCCCAGTAAGTATAATCCTGTTGAAGTTGAAAATAAGTGGTACCAATATTGGTTAGACAAAGGTTTTTTCCACTCCGAACCGGACGATCGTGAACCTTATACCATTGTAATTCCACCGCCAAACGTGACTGGAGTTCTTCATATGGGTCACATGCTTAATAATACGATTCAAGATATTTTAGTTCGTCGGGCGCGCATGCTGGGCAAAAATGCATGTTGGGTTCCGGGAACTGACCATGCCTCTATTGCTACCGAAGCTAAAGTAGTTGCCAAACTTAAAAGTGAAGGAATTGCAAAATCAGATCTTAACAGAGACGATTTTCTTAGTCATGCATGGGAGTGGACTGACAAACATGGTGGCATCATTTTAGAACAATTGAAGAAATTGGGAGCATCCTGCGATTGGGAACGCACTTGTTTCACAATGGACAAAGAACGATCAGATTCTGTGATCAAGGTATTTGTTGACCTTTATAACAAAGGACTTATTTACCGTGGAGTTAGAATGGTGAACTGGGATCCGCAAGCAAAAACCGCTGTTTCTGACGAAGAAGTAATTTATAAAGAAGAACAATCCAAATTATACTACGTTCGCTATAAAATTGAAGGCGAAGACGATTGGGTGACTATCGCAACAACCCGGCCTGAAACGATTTTAGGCGATACTGCCGTTTGTGTCAATCCAAATGACGAACGTTTCCAACACTTAAAAGGGAAACGGGTTCTTGTTCCTTTGGTTGAAAGAAGTGTTCCAATCATCATGGATGAATATGTTGATATGGAATTCGGTACTGGCTGCCTAAAAATTACACCTGCTCACGACGTTAACGACTATGAAATTGGCATGCGTCATAACCTGGAAACTATTGACACATTTAATGATGATGGTACCTTAAGTGAAAAAGCTCAGTTACTCGTGGGAGTTGATAGATTTGAAGCTCGGAAACAAATTGTTCCGATGCTTGAAGAAGCTGGCAATTTGGTTAAAACAGAAGAGTACGCCAATAAAGTTGGATACTCGGAACGCACAGACGTAGTCATTGAGCCAAAACTTTCAGCCCAGTGGTTTATTTCCATGGAAAAACTGGCAAAACCTGCACTTGAAGCTGTTGAATCTGATGAAGTTGAATTTCATCCTAAAAAGTTTAAAAACCTATACCGCCACTGGATGGGTAACATCAAGGACTGGTGTATCAGTCGTCAGCTTTGGTGGGGACACCAAATTCCTGTTTATTACCTGGAAGATGGAAGTTATGTAGTAGCAGAAACAATCGAAAAAGCATTGGAATTAGCGAAAGAAAAAACGGGAAATCAATCACTTTCCATAAACGATCTCACTCAGGAAGATGACGTGTTAGACACCTGGGCTTCTTCATGGTTGTGGCCAATTTCTGTTTTCGGGGGAATTACCGATCCTAACAACGAAGAAATTAAGTACTACTACCCAACAAACGACTTAGTTACCGGACATGACATTATCTTTTTCTGGGTTGCCAGAATGATCATGACAGGATATTCTGAGCGCGATTTATACCCATTCAAAAATGTCTATTTCACAGGTATGGTGAGAGATAAGCAACGCAGAAAGATGTCAAAATCCCTCGGAAACTCTCCGGATCCAATCGAGCTAATGAATAAATATGGAGCAGATGGGGTTCGTGTTGGGATGTTGTTATGCTCTCCTGCAGGTGGTGATTTGCTTTTTGATGAAAGTTTACCCGAGCAAGGAAGAAACTTCACTGCTAAAATATGGAATGCTTTCCGCTTGGTTAAAAGCTGGGAAGTATCAACAGAGATCAGCCAACCTGAAAGTGCTCAATTGGCAATCGAATGGTTCAACCAGAAACTTTCCATTATTATTGAGCAAATGAATGATCATTTTGACAAGTTCCGTATTTCGGACGCGTTAATGACCATTTATACTGCTATTCGTGACGAGTTTTCAAGTTGGTTACTCGAAATGGTTAAACCTGCTTACCGCCAACCAATTGACGAAAAAACTTACAATGAAGTAATTGATCTATTTGAAAAATTACTGAAGTTGCTTCATCCATTTATGCCATTCATTTCAGAAGAAATCTGGCACTATCTAAAAGAAAGAAAAGATGGAGAAGCCATTATGATTTCGGAGTGGCCTTCTGTTCTAAACTACGACGAAGAACTTGTAAGCAAATTCGAATCGGTTAAAGAAACTGTTAGTGGTATTCGGAATCTTCGTAAATCAAACAATATCCCTATGAAGGATTCTCTTGAACTTGCCGTTCAACAAGGAGAAAAGGGATATGATGCAAAGTATGATGCTGTCCTGTTAAAAATGGGTAATCTCTCAGATGTGAAGCTTGTAACTGAAGAAATAAAAGGAGCTGTTTCCTTTAGAATTTTTTCTTCAACATTTTACATGGATCTTGGCGAACACATCGACATTGAAGCTGAACTAAATAAGCTGGAAGAAGAACTAAAATATACAAAAGGATTTCTGAATTCAGTTATGAAGAAATTAAGCAACGAGCGATTTGTTAGTGGAGCACCTGAGGCAGTTGTAGCCAAGGAACAGGCGAAAAAAGCTGATGCTGAAGCTAAAATTAAAGTTTTAGAAGAGCAAATTGCATCGTTAAAATAAGATTTCCGTTAATAATATTTAGTATGCATCATATTAACTTGGTGCATACTATTTTTTTGTAAGTAATTTCCCCCAAAAACAAACCCTACCTCCTTGAAGTTTGTTATATAAATCCGATATTTGGCTTCCGTGCACAAAGGGATAAATTTGATTTTCAAATTATTATGAAACAGGTTTCATTATTCGTACAGAAATGAAATCGAACTCAACTCCCAAAAATCGATTTATAATGGCAAACTATATATACAAAACAATTCGTTTACTTTTAATTCTTGCAACAATACTAGTTGGCAGTTTTACTGTTTCACATTCGCAAACCCTTTCGATTGACGATGTATCTAATGATGAGGGAAACACTTTGCAATTTACAGTTACGCTGAATCCTGCACATACAGAGATTGTTACTGTGAACTATGCCACACAAATTAATTCCGCCTCTGCCTCCGATTTCTCAATTGTTTCAGGCACTCTAACTTTTTCAATAGGAGAGACAGCAAAAACGATTGATGTTAACACAACAATTGACAGTAAGTATGAGACAAATGAAACATTCTTTGTAAATCTTTCTGACGAATCAGCAAATGCCAGCATAACTGATCCACAAGGCATTGGCACAATCAACAATGACGACAATCAGCCTGCGATTTCAATAAATGATGATTCGAAAGAAGAAGGAAATTCGCTAAACTTTACAGTCTCGCTTTCAAATGAAAGCTACCAAACAATTACAGTAGATTATAAAACAACTGATGTTTCTGCAACCGCGGGCGACGACTACACCACGATACCTACCACGACACTTACTTTTGCAGAAGGAGAAACAACTAAAAACTTTTCTGTGACAACTACTGATGACAGTGATGTGGAAAGTTCGGAAACATTTACAGTTGATCTTTCAAATGAGTCAAATGCATCATTTGGGGATAATCAGGGGCTTGGTACAATCACGGATAATGATGTTGCCGCTACTCCTGCGGCATCAATCAATGACGTGTCTGTAACGGAAGCAGGCAACCTCACATTTACGGTGACTCTGGATGCCTCACCGGCTTCTCCTGTTTCACTTCAGTATGCAACGGACAACCAGTCTGCAACAACCGCAGATAATGATTATACAGCGATACCACTAACAACGTTGGACTTTGGAATAGGGGAAGTCACCAAACAAATTGTCGTTGCCACAACTGATGATGACAAGTTCGAACCAAATGAAACAATGCTGGTCAACCTCTCGAACGAATCGGGAATTACCATCTCTGATTCTCAAGGTATTGGCACAATCAATAATGACGACAATCAGCCTGCGATTTCAATAAATGATGATTCGAAAGAAGAAGGAAATTCGCTAAACTTTACAGTCTCGCTTTCAAATGAAAGCTACCAAACAATTACAGTAGATTATAAAACAACTGATGTTTCTGCAACCGCGGGCGACGACTACACCACGATACCTACCACGACACTTACTTTTGCAGAAGGAGAAACAACTAAAAACTTTTCTGTGACAACTACTGATGACAGTGATGTGGAAAGTTCGGAAACTTTTACAGTGGATCTTTCAAATGAGTTAAATGCTTCATTTGGGGATAATCAGGGGCTTGGTACAATCACGGATAATGATGTTGCCGCTACTCCTGCGGCATCAATCAATGACGTGTCTGTAACGGAAGCAGGCAACCTCACATTTACGGTGACTCTGGATGCCTCACCGGCTTCTCCTGTTTCACTTCAGTATGCAACGGACAACCAGTCTGCAACAACCGCAGATAATGATTATACAGCGATACCACTAACAACGTTGGACTTTGGAATAGGGGAAGTCACCAAACAAATTGTCGTTGCCACAACTGATGATGACAAGTTCGAACCAAATGAAACAATGCTGGTCAACCTCTCGAACGAATCGGGAATTACGATTACTGATACTCAGGGAATTGGAACAATCAACAACGACGACATCAAGCCCACTATTTCAATAAATGACGACACAAAGGTCGAAGGAAATTCATTGAACTTCACGGTTTCTCTATCGAATGAAAGCTATGAAACAATTACCGTAGATTATAAAACAACAGATGTTTCAGCAACTGCGGGGGACGACTACACAGCGATACCAACTACAACACTTACATTTACCGAAGGACAAACCACCAAAAACTTTTCTGTAACAACTGCTGATGACAGTGATGTGGAAAGTTCGGAAACTTTTACATTAGATCTCTCCAACGAGTCAAATGCTTCATTTGGTGACAATCAGGGTGTCGGCACAATCACAGATAACGATGTTGCCGCTACTCCAGCGGCATCAATTGATGACGTATCTGTAACGGAAGCAGGCAACCTCACATTTACGGTGACTCTGGATGCCTCGCCGGCTTCTCCTGTTTCACTTCAGTATGCAACGGACAACCAGTCTGCAACAACCGCAGATAATGATTATACAGCGATACCACTAACAACGTTGGACTTTGGAATAGGGGAAGTCACCAAACAAATTGTCGTTGCCACAACTGATGATGACAAGTTCGAACCAAATGAAACAATGCTGGTCAACCTCTCGAACGAATCGGGAATTACCATCTCTGATTCTCAAGGTATTGGCACAATCAATAATGACGACAATCAGCCTGCGATTTCAATAAATGACGACACAAAGGTCGAAGGGAATTCCTTAAACTTCACAGTGTCACTATCAAATGAAAGCTATCAAACAGTCACAGTAGATTATAAAACGACCGATGTTTCGGCAACAGCGGGCGACGACTACACAGCGATACCAACTACAACACTTACATTTACTGAAGGACAAACCACCAAAAACTTTTCTGTAACAACTGCTGATGACAGTGATGTGGAAAGTTCGGAAACTTTTACAGTAGATCTCTCCAACGAGTCAAATGCCTCATTTGGTGACAACCAGGGAGTCGGCACTATCACCGACAACGATGTTGCCTTGCCACAAATTTCAATCAATAATCCATCAGTTGACGAAGGAGGCAACCTGGTATTTACAGTCACTTTAGACATTTCACCAACATCGCCCGTTTCTGTCCAATATAAAACAACGGACCAAACAGCTAAAGTTTCTGATTTGGATTACACCGAGCAAACACTCAGCACTTTAAACTTTGGTGTTGGCCAATCAAGTAAAACAATAACAGTTAACACAATAACAGACAGCAAGTATGAAAGCAATGAGACATTGGCTGTAGACTTGTCTAATCCTACTGGAGCAACAATTGCAGATAATCAAGGAATAGGTACTATAAACAATGACGATCCATTGCCATCCATTTCAATTTCAGATTTGTCAGCTGAAGAAGGGAATACATTTATCTTCTCTGTAACATTGTCCAATCCAAGTGACCAGACAATTTCGGTTAACTATACCACAGCCGATGGAACGGCCACCGTTACCGGCAATGATTATACTCAAATCACCAGTACTCCATTAACTTTTCTAACTGGAGAAACCAGTAAAAATATTTCTGTTGCAACAAATGATGATGGATTGTATGAGAATGATGAAACTTTCAAAGTCAACCTCTCAAGCGCTTCGAATGCAACATTGAGTGTTACACAGGCAACTGGAACAATTCAGGACAACGATACTGCACCTGAGTTTTCAATTAGTGATCCAACTATAGATGAAGGTGGAACACTTCTATTCACCGTTTCTTTAAACGTATCCCCTACAGAAGCAGTTTCAGTGCAATATCAATCCGCAGATCAAACAGCAACTTTAGCTGACTTAGACTATACTAAAAAAAGCCTGACCACTTTATATTTTGCAATTGGGGAAACTAGTAAAACCATTTCTGTTGCAACAACCGAGGACACAAAATATGAAGCAAATGAGACAATGGTTATTAATATAACCAATGCCAGCAAAGGCATTATTTCAAAAGCACAAGGAGTCGGAACCATTAATAATGATGATAATCTGCCAAGCATTTCAATTGCTGATGATTCAGAGTTGGAAGGAAATTCTCTCGAATTTTCAGTGACACTTTCTAACATCAGCTATCAAACAATTAATGTTACCTACGCAACTGCAAATGGGACAGCTACTACTGCTGATTCTGACTATAATCCGAAAAGTGCAACCGTATTGACATTTGCTCCGGGGGAATCTACAAAGTCAATTTCTGTAACTACAACTGGCGACAGTTATTATGAACCTGATGAAACCTTTGTGGTAAACTTAACAAGCCCTGTAAATTCGAGTATAAATAATTCTCAAGCAACAGGAACAATAGCAAATGATGATCCTCAACCAAAAATCTCAATCTCTGACGATTCCAAAATTGAAGGAAATTCTCTCAGTTTCAACGTAAGTATTTCTGCAAGGAGTTATCAGACAATTTCTGTTAATTATGAAATAAATGATGGCACTGCTACAGTTTCCGGAAGCGATTATACTGACGATTCAGGGTCCATACAATTTCTGGCTGGTGAAACATCTAAAACAATTACAGTTGCTACCAATGATGACAACATTAATGAACCGTCAGAAACATTCACAGTTGATTTATCGACACCGACAAATGCAACATTAGATGATGGCCAAGGCATGGGAACTATCATTGACAATGATGGAGAACCCTCAATATTCATTGGAGATGCAAGTAGTGAAGAAGGTGAATCCGTTGATTTTACAGTATCCTTGAGCAATGGTTCCAGCCAATCAATCTCTGTAAACTATCAAACAGCAAATCAAACAGCCGAAATAACAGATTCTGATTATACAGGTGTTGCCACCACTGTTCTAACATTTGCACCAGGGGAAACCGTTAAAACCATATCAATTAACACAACTGAAGACACAAGATATGAAGAAGATGAGACTTTTCTCATCAACCTATCAGGCGCCGTAAATGCAACAATTTCTGACAATCAAGGAACTGGTACCATTACAAATGATGATCCTATTCCTTCTATAACAATTAATGATGATTCTGCCGATGAGGGAACGATCCTTAATTTTACGGTAAGTTTATCCAATAGCAGTTATCAAACAATATCTGTTGACTATTCCACCGTTATTGGCACTGCAACGCTCTCTGACTTTACTGCTGTTAGTTCAGCAACTATTGAATTTGCACCTGGAGAAACAAGCAAGAATATTAACATAAATACAACTCCGGATAAACTTTGGGAAGTAAACGAAATATTTACGGTTGTATTGAGCAATGCATCAAACGCAACAATCGCAGTTGGAATTGGATTGGCAACAATCCTAAACAACGACAATCGACCAATCGTAAATGATATTTATAAATCTGGAAATGAAGATTCCCAGGTAACGTTCTCAACAACTGACTTCACGAGTCAATTCAGTGATGCAGACGGAGACAATTTGCAAAAGATAAAAGTTGAAAGTCTGCCAGAAAACGGAAGTTTACGATTAAATGGATCGAGTATCACCGCGAATTCCGAAATAGACACCGGTGATCTTAGTAAACTTTCTTTCACCCCGAACAATCAATGGAGCGGGGAAACTCAGTTTGACTGGAATGGTTCTGATGGAACAAATTATGCTTTATTCAGTGCTCAGGTGATTCTCAATATTGGATCAGTTAATGATTCACCAAGGGCAGAAAACGATGTTGTCAAAAGTCAGGAAGACATGCCAGCAACTGGAAATGTTTTGGATAACGACTCCGATCCGGATGGAGATCAACTTACCGTTACTGGATATACGATAGAGAGTGCAGAGTATTTACCAGAAACAACTGTTACAATTGAAAACATAGGAAATGTTGCAATTCAATCAAATGGTAATTTTCAATTCACCCCTGTTGACAATTACTACGGAGAAGTACCGATAATTCAATATACCATAGCAGATGCCGATAATAAGACTTCAAACGCGACACTTAGCATTAGTGTAATTTCAGTGAATGATTCTCCTGATGCTATTGATGATTCAGAATCTATATTGGAGGATACTCAACTTACTGGAAATGTATTAGAAAATGATTTTGATGTTGAAGGAGATGAACTAGTGGTTACTAGCTTTGAAGTAGAATCAACAAGTTATAATCCGGGACTAAACGCTACCTTAGATAATATTGGAAGCATCACAATCAATCAAGATGGTAGTTTTACATTTTCACCACTACTGAACTTTAACGGAGATGTTCCAGCAATTAATTATACGATTGAAGATCCTGACAAATCAAATGATACGGCTGTTCTTTCAATTACAGTAATCGCACAAAGCGAAGAAACCGTCGCAGTTGATGATCAATTTACAACGGCGAAAAATACAGCAGTTCAGGGGAACGTTATTGAAAACGACATGGATGGAGATGGAGGAAACAACCTGACAGTCGGTACCACTCTTATTACAAATCCTTCTCATGGGAATGTTGTAATGAATGCAAATGGTAGTTTTACCTATTCTCCTGATACTGACTATTCCGGCGAAGACCAGTTTGAATATGAAGCTTGTAACTCAGCCAACTCTTGCGATCAAGCTACTGTCACCATTACTATTATTGTAGAAAACCAAGCTCCGGTAGCGGCAGATGATGAATACATTCTCAACATCAATGAAACGTTAAATGTCTCAGTCATCGCTAATGACTCTGATCCTGATGGTGACCAAATACAAATTTCGACCACAGCTGTTACAGAACCAATAAATGGTCAATTAACTATTAACCCGGATGGAACGATTAGCTATCTGCCAAATGTTGATTTTTTAGGAACCGATTCATTTGACTATGAAATTTGTGATAATGGCGATCCATCAAAATGTGATAATGCAACAGTTACCATAACTGTAATGGAGATTATTCCTATTGCTGTGCACGATGCAGCAACGACAGCTATCAATTTGCCAATTGATATACCTGTTGCAGATAATGACTCTTCTTCATTTGATCCCGCAACTTTACAAATAATTGAAAATCCAGCAAATGGTATTGCTACCATCGAAAGCTTTGGGATCGTGACTTACACGCCAAATACCAGTTTCATCGGTTATGATTCTTTTATTTATGAAATATGTGATTCAAATAATCATTGTGATACTGCCATTGTGCGAATAACCATTGGTGACGAAGATTCACTACTTCCCAAGCAAGTATTTACGCCAAATGGAGATGGACAGAATGACACGTATGTTATTGAAGGAATTGAAAATTATCCAAATAATAAATTTATAGTATTTAACAGGTGGGGAAATGTTGTTTATGAAAAAAGTGGATACATGAATGAATGGACTGGAGAGTCCAATTCTTCCATAACAGTTGGAAACAATCCGCTCCCCGTTGGAACCTATTTTTACGTACTTGAATATAATGCAGAGAAACGTATTACCGGATTCATCTATATTGACCGTTAATTTTTACGCATCTCTCAAAGAACATTGAACATGAAACTACGAATAAAAATATATCTGATATTCCCGCTCTGTTTGCTAAGCTACCTTAGCTATGCTCAGCAAGACCCATTATTCTCTCAATACATGAACAATCCGGTGTCAATAAATCCGGCATACGCTGGTAGCAAAGGGATGTTAAATATTACAACCTTAGCGAGGCAACAATGGGTAGGAATTGATGGTGCACCAGAAACTTTATCTCTTTCAGTCAATTCACCATTCAAGGTCTATAATGTTGGCGTAGGATTGAGTTTAATTTATGATGTGATTGGCCCTGTGAAACAAACAGGACTTTATGCCGATTACGCTTATCATCTGGAAGTAAGCAATAAGTCTAAACTGAGCTTTGGATTAAAGGGAGGATTTAACCTATACGACTACAACCTTCTCAGCTTGAGAGGATCAGAAAATGACGAACTGATTGCATTACAAGGAGACAGAAACATGTTCCTGCCTAATTTTGGACTGGGCGTTTTTTATTATTCCGACAAGCATTACTTAGGTCTCTCTGCCCCAAAACTGATAAAAAATAGTTTATCTGACGATAAAAGCACTCAGAATGTTATTAATTATGAAGAAATTCATTACTTCCTAATGGGGGGAATGATTCTTGGCGTATCAGACTTTATTAAATTTAAGCCATCGTTTATTACTCGGTTTGTTAGTGGGTCTCCTTTTTCCGCTGAATTATCGGGTGCATTTATTTTCCACGACAAACTGTTACTTGGCTTAATGTATCGATTCGAAGATTCTTTTGGTGCACTTTTTAGTATTCAGTTGTCACCGCAATTAAAAATAGGATACGCTTATGATGGAACTCATTCAAGACTTGGCAAATACAATAGTGGAACCCATGAAATCATGCTTAGCTATGACTTAAAGTTTGGACATAAAAAGACCCTATCACCACGCTTCTTTTAAATTGAAAAAATCCATCATGAAAGGCATTTCTTATATATTATTCTTTATTTCATTGAACTTATTTTCCTTAGGCTCATTTTCACAAAATGCAGCTTATAAAAAGGCCGATAAATTATATGATAATTTTCAATATGCAAAAGCAATAAAAATTTACAAAACTCTCCTTGACGATAATCCAAAAGACATCTATCTTATTCAACGACTAGCTTATTCAAATTTTAAAATTGGAGATTATCCAGATGCATTACATTATTATTCTGCACTAGTTGCATCTCCTAGCGCTAGCCCAAATGATTGGTTTCAATATGCGCAACTATTGAAAATAGATGGAAACTATACAGATGCCCAAAAATGGTTTGAGAAGTACTTGACAGAGGATCCGAATAATGAATTGGTTAAAAATAAAATTGAAATACTATCAGAATTAGATCAGCTAATCGGATCTCGAAAATTTACAGTTCGCCGAACGAATAAGAATAGCCGATTCACCGACATGTGTCCTGCTATCTACAACGGGAGTTTAGTATTTAGTTCCGCCCGAGATACCTTCTCGGTATTTGGCAATGATTATTTCGGCGATGGTCAGCCTTATTTAGATCTTTACATTGCAGGCTTCCACAGAATGGTTTTATATGAAGTCAGAAAGTTTGCAAAGGAGTTAAATACACCATTACACGAGGGACCTGTAGCATTCAGCTCAGATGGTAAAAAAATATTCATTACTAGAAACAGCCTTATTAAAGGAAAGAAAAACAACTCCTCTAAAGGAGTGACTAATTTAAAAATATACATTTCAGAGTGGGATGGTAAAAAATGGGGGAAGGAAACTGAATTCCAATTCAATAGTAATAAATATTCTGTAGGTCATCCCGCAATAACAAAGGATGGTAAAACAATTTATTTTGTTTCTGATATGCCTGGTGGCTACGGTAAGACTGACATTTACAAATCTCAATTAACTGCTCAAGGCTGGTCGCAACCTGAAAACCTAGGTCCCACAATAAACACAAGCGAAAAAGAGATGTTCCCAACATTGGATTCTGCTGGTAATATATATTTTTCATCGAACGGGCATCCTGGATTTGGTGGTCTTGATATTTTTATCGCTGTAAGTGATGAAAGCGAAAACTATTTGGTACAAAACCTGGGAAACACCCTTAATTCTACTTACGATGACTTTTCTCTAATCTTTGATGATTCTGGAAAATCCGGATATTTTACGTCAAATCGCCTTTACGGAGAGGGAGAAGACGACATTTACTACTTCGAAGTAGAATAGTCAAATAGTTCTACAAAATGAATAGTGAGAATTTAAAAATTACATTTTTTGAATTTCTCTATACATAACTCCCCAATCAGGTAGTCCTCCAAAATTTCTATCATCGATATACAAATCCGCTAATATCTTGCGACTAACAGAGCCATCAAATTCTTCTTCCGGATAATTTCTGTTTACCGCATAGAATTCAACCCCTCCTGACTCACAAAATTGAATTGCGTCTTCAAGCTCCTTACCACTTCGGTACGTCCAAAGTATTAATCGATGACCTTCCTCTTGAAGCTTCCTCAATGTCATTAAAGCAAATGGAATCTCTTTACCTATTTTGGGATAACGATGTTCAACGATAGTTCCATCAAAATCAACAGCTATAATCATTCTTTAAATATTTTAGATATGCAAATGCAAATATATCTATTTATGGTAATAATGACCATAGCTATTTTTGTAGTTATACTTGGAACCGTAATATCCGGCATAAACGTACTTCTTAGTGTTGATGTCATTAAACACAATACCAGGATTTTTCATCTTTCGTTGCTTTGTTACATAGTTCAAGAATTTGACCTGATCCTTTGAACTGTAATCCTGTTTCAATACAAATAGATTCATATCCGAATGATAACTCATATTGATTCCATCACTCACCAAAGTCAAAGGTGGATTATCAATGATAATATAATCATATTTATCCCTGAAGGTATCTAGCAGCTCTTTAAATCTATCGTTTTCAATCAACTCACTGGGACTCGGAGGAATTGGGCCACCTGGTATTAAAGTAAGATTATTAACCTTTGTTTTCTTTCTGATTTGATCTAAATCAACTGCCCCAACCAAATATGTACTTAACCCATCTTTGTTTTCCAGATCAAGAAATGAATGTATACTTGGCTTTCTCAAGTCAGCATCAATTAACAATACTCTTTTATTATTCATTGCCAATATGGTGGCTATGTTAAGCGTTGTAAAGGTTTTACCCTCTCCTGGTATAACTGAATGAGTACTCATTACACGGCAAGAACCATCTGGCTGCAGAAATCTTAAATTTGTTCTCAACTCACGTAAAGATTCTGCAATAGCAGAACGTGGATTCTTAACTGCTGGTATTGGATCATTTGAGTAAGGATTATGAATAATATTTCCAATGATTGGTATTTCAGTCATACCTTCTATTTCTTCAGCTGATGTAAGTTTTTCATTAAAATAACTGGACAGCATTAATACAATCAATGGTATCATTCCACCTAGAAAAACTCCAGCTGCCATGTTAATCATCCGACTTGGACCAACTTTGTATACAGTAGTTATTCTCGCGGGATCAAGCACTTTGGCATCTGGCTGATTAGAAGCGTGATTAATGGCTGCCTCCGCTCTTTTTTGAAGCAAGAATGTGTACAAATCATTATTCAGATCAAACATTCGCTTCATGTTCATTAAATCCTGCTCAGTTTGCGGGATAGATGACATTTGAGAGTTTATTTTAGCGATCCTCTCATCTAAACTCTGGATCTTAAACTTTGAATTATCAATCAAATTATCCAAAGTTTCTCTCAAACTCTTTTGAGCGAGTTCAATCTCTCTCTCAATAAGAATATATGTAGGATTCTTTTCACTAGCTGTATATGAAATAACCTCTTTCCTACTGTAAAGATCAGAAAGCTTAACAACTAAACTGTTTAACGAAGCATCTGTAATTCCAACCACAGAGGGAGACACAACTTGCTTCATCTTTTCCGTGTCATTTAGATACTCTTTCAAATTAATAAAGTAATCATAACTACTCTTTTCTTTGGAACGTTCTGTATCTAATTGTACTAACTGTTGAACGATTAATCCACTTTCTTGAGATAGATCAACAATCTGGTTTTTTGATCGATAATTTGTCAGATTACGCCCTGCAGCTCCCAAAGTATCAATCACTTCAGACAACTGCCGATCAATAAAGTCAATAGTATTCCTTGAGCGACGATTCTTCTCATCCAATCCATACTTTATAAATTGTCTGTTTAATTCATTTAAATAATCAACTGCCTTTTGGGGAACATTATCAGTAATCTGAAGATTTATCATATCAGCTCCATCCTGCAATGGCTCAACAGTCAATGATGAAATATAATTCATTGTCTGATAATCCATATCCTTCAATATAAAATAGTAATCAAATCCTTTTTGATAATCCTTTGCATAAAGAGTAAAATTAAAATACTCACTTTCAAATGGTACCCCAAGTTCTCCTTTTTGAGAAAAAACAAGGTCCATTTCCCTTCCTCTATGAAAAACAGTTGCATCGACGTTTATTTGGTACTGATTATCTCCGATTAATTTTATATATATTGGAGTATATTGAAGATTATAACTTGATGCTTCTATTGTCATAGAAAATGGCTCATTCCCATAAAGTTGTTGATCAAGCATTGGCCTATCAATATACCATTCACAAAACCATCCTAATTCATCTAAAGCTTTTCTATTTAAAGAATAGGAAGTTAGCGTTCCAATATAATTTTCAATCTTCCCCCTATTTTTAAACATAAAAGGATTTACATTCCCTAATAGATTAGAGGATGCATCTTCTTCTTTTATTAAAATTAAACTGTTTGAACTAAATGTTGAAGGTGTAGTTTCTGTGCGATAATAACCAGCTGCTCCCCCAAGCATAACAGCTAAAACGAACCAGTACCATTTACGAAGTATTTTATAAAGAAACTCTTTAATTAACCTAGTATCTTTCTCCTCTAGCGTTCTATTAATTTCTTCAATTTTTGAAACCATACGTAATTAATAAAAATATTCCTGCTTCAATTATAAAACAGTGTTCAATTAAAACTAATTGGAACTCTTTTGCGTGTCAATAAATCTCCAAATAACTAGTAATGTAGAAATTGTAGACATAAATAACGTATACATAGCAGCGTTCTGTCGAGCATTTTTTAATTTTTGAGGCTGAATATAAACAACATCATTGGGTTGTAAATAAAACACTTCAGACTCGAAAATATTCTTACTCGTCAAATCCACTTTAAATGGCTGAGTACCATCCTCATATTCACGAATTACTGTAGTTTTATCTAACGATGCAAATTCACTTATCCCACCAGCCATGCCAATAGCTTCAAAAATAGTAAGTCTATTGTGATAGTTATACACAACACCAGGCTGCCGAACCTCCCCCATCACAGTAACCTTAAAACTCAAGTACTTAACCTGCACAGTCGCATCATTCAGGTATTCATCGGCCCTAATCTGAATACTTTCTTTTGCTTCTTTAAGAGATAAGCCTCCAACCTTAATTTTCCCTAAAATGGGAATTTCAACTTCTCCAATATCATCAACTAAAAATCCACTAATATATTGTCCAGATAATGATTCATAAGGTCTGTTGTAACCTGAATTACCAGCCCCTGGACTAAAGAGCGCATTCACCTCAGCGTTTATTGTTGAAATATTGATGTATAAATTATCATTTGACTGAATAATATACGTAGAGGGGGGCTCTGGAACTCCATTTAAAAATGCCTCTGTATTAACATCATATAAAAAAGTAAGTTTCTTTTCCGAACTACATGAAAAGAAACTTATACCTACCATCATTACTAAGATATAATGAATAAAATGTTTTCGTATGCTCATAATAAATTGACCAATAAATTCATTCTAGTTTTCTGGCGAAAAGATAAAAAAATTAATGCCCATCTCCAATTAACATCACACGAATAGTTTTAAAAACTAAAATAAAATCTAATTTAATTGACCAATTATCAATGTACTTCATATCCAACTTCATCCATTCTTCAAACTTAATGTTATTTCTACCTGACACTTGCCATATGCACGTAATGCCCGGCTTAACACTTAATCGTCTAATTTGCCATCTCTCATACATTTCCACTTCACTAGGAATAGGAGGCCTTGGCCCCACAACAGACATTTCACCTCGTAAAACATTTAGAAATTGTGGAAGCTCATCAAGCGAAGTTTTTCTTAAAAATCTTCCAATTCTAGTAACTCTTGGATCCATTGCTATTTTAAACACCGGTCCTTCCTGTTCATTTTGTCCCATCAATTGAGCTTTTAAAGCTTCCGCGTCAGCAACCATTGTTCTAAATTTAAAAACATAAAAACGTCTTCCATTTAACCCAACTCGTTCTTGTTTAAAAAATATTGGGCCACCGTCATCTAATTTTATTGCAAGAGCAATTATTGCTAAAAATGGAAAAGTCAAGATAATTACAAATAAGCTAAAGAAGAAATCAATCATTGCCTTAGTCTTCAACGCGAGGTAATTATTAGGAGATGTTCGATATGACACAAAAGGCAATTGACTAAAAAGAGTAGCAGGCGATTTTAGTAAACTAGAATTTACAGCAACATTTGTTTGATGATGAAATCCTACACCAATTTCAGAACAATCTGCAATAAGTCTTGAAATCTCTTCATGATTCACTTGTGATTTGCAGTATATAACTTCATCAATTGTTTCATGATCTAAAATATCTTTTAAATCTTTTGAAGGAATAATGACTCTATAGTCAGAACCATATTCACTATTTATGGAACTACTATTGGTCATTATTGCCCAAATCCTGTAACCCCAATCAGTATTTCGAATCAATAAATCAATAAAGCTTTTTGATTCATTATCGGCAATTAATAAAATATTTCGGCTATTATAACCTTTCCTCCTGAAATAGCGAACAAATACTTGCAGCAGATATCGGTATATATTCAGAAAAACTATATTAATAGTCGTAAACAAAATCAAATTCACTATACTCAACGCAGAATATTGGAGTAAAATATTTATTGCAAACAAAAATCCTAATCCAATAGATATTGCACGAAAATACCCTTTAAATACTTTCCACCCACTAGTCATTCGAATCAAATTTCCGTTACCAGTTTGATCAAGTAATATAAACCACAATGATGAAACGATTATTATTGAGAAATTGAACTCAGTCAATTGAACTTCATTCGCACCGTAAATTCCAATCTGCAACCACCAAACAATAGCGAAGCTAAAAATTGTAATCAGCACTTGCAGAACAACACTGATTTTTGATATAACTGTTTCACGTTCCTTTAACATAGCCTGAGTTTTAAAAGTGAATTTTCATTAGACAACTGGTTTGATTTTATTTCAGTTTTCACAAGGACTAATCCATACTGTGAAAATGCAGGCTTATCTACATTCTAACTTTGTGTTTTGGTTCGATTTAAATAACAATCAAACTTACGGTTTAGATGTCAATTTCACACATAAAAATGTGCAAAGTAGTAAAATTACCCACCCACAAATAGCTAGATTTCTGAACTTTGAGGAAAATCTCCAGAAGGTCGATTAAGAGCAGACGAAAGTGCTAATTTCTTCTACATTTTAAAGTACGGTAAATACCTATTGCGCTTATCCCGCCAAGCATATTGAACAATAAGTCCAGAGTAGATGCGGTTCTAACGGTCGTTAACACACCTTGTAATACTTCAATTGCGCCCCCGATAGCAAACAGACACACAACAAGAACCAGAATGCCTGACTTACTGACACTTGATACACCCGACAACAAGCATAGCATTGCCAAAACAAAGTATAGGATAAAATGAACGACTTTATCAAAGTGTGGAAAGAATGAAGTATCATTCACTTTGTTGAAAGAGTAAAAAGAAAGAAACAGAATAAACAAAAACCATACTACAAGTATGGTTTTCCACATTATCTTCAACATATATCTATAATTTAAAGAATAGCAATAAATCACACAATATTTTATTCGAGATACCAATTATAGATCCGAGCGATCCCTTCCTCGATTTCCACCTGGTGTTTCCAACCTAATTGGTGAAGTTTAGAAGGATCTGTCAATTTTCTCATAGTTCCATCAGGCTTGTTGATATTAAAAATTAAATCTCCGCTGAATCCCACAATATTTTTAACCAATGCACCAAGATCACGGATACTTATTTCTTTCCCAGAGCCAATATTGATATGTGTATTCCTTACTTCCCCATTTTCGATCTCCGAAACCTTTATCAAATCATCAAAACTGACATTTTCCATTACAAACACACATGCATCTGCCATATCCTCACTCCACAAAAATTCTCTCATTGGCTTTCCAGTTCCCCAAATTTCCACAGAGACATTTCCATCTTTATGCTTTACCAATCCGTATTTTCCCAATACCTCTAACATCTCATTTTCACTCGATGTCCCATCGATACCTTCAATCGGTCTTCCTGATAAATCCTCTCTAATGAGATCCCAATTATTGTTTTCCAAACACTTCCCTAAATGTATCTTTCTAATTAACGCAGGAAGCACATGAGATTTTTCCAAATCAAAATTATCATTGGGACCATATAAATTTGTTGGCATAACTGCAATGAAATTAGTCCCATATTGTAGGTTGTAGCTTTCACACATCTTTATCCCTGCAATTTTTGCTATTGCATAAGGCTCATTTGTATACTCGAGGGGAGAAGTCAACAAGCTATCTTCTTTCATAGGCTGAGCAGCCTCTCTGGGATAAATGCAAGTACTTCCCAAAAACAAGAGTTTTTTCACACCGCCTAAATACGCCTGATGAATCACATTATTCTGAATCATTAGGTTCTCATAAATAAACTGTCCTCGGTAAATATTATTCGCCATAATCCCGCCAACCTTTGCAGCTGCAAGAAACACATAATCTGGTTTCTCCTTCTTAAAAAATTTAGCAACAGCATCCTGATCAGTCAAATCAAGCTCGCTAAATGACCTTAGCACAAAATTCCCATACCCTTTTTGTATCAGATTTTTATGGATGGCAGAACCAACCAATCCCAAATGACCCGCTATATATATCTTACTATTTTTGTCCATCAAATCGAGTGATTTTCTCCAGGTTTGTAACAACTACTCAAAATAATTCATAATTCGATATCCACCATCGCGCAGATATGAATCCTTTTGCATCAATTTTACATCGGACTTCATCATATCCGAAATTAAAGCAGCAAGATCATATTTCGGAATCCAGTCCAGTTTTTCGCGCGCTTTGGTAGCATCCCCTATAAGAAGGTCTACCTCGGTAGGACGAAAATACATCGGATCAACGCTTACAACTTCATTTGTTCCGTAACTCATTCGCGCCATTATTCCATCTAAAAATGAATCACCAACCCTTTCTTTAAACAAATCTTTATCGATGCCAGTTAAATATCCCTTTTCTTCTTTTCCCTCTCCCTTAAAGGAAACTTCAAGTCCAACTTCTTCAAATGATAAGCGAATAAAATCTCGGATTGTTGTCGTTACACCGGTTGCAATCACATAATCATCTGGTTGATCTTGCTGCAGAATAAGATACATTGCTCTTATATAATCTTTAGCATGTCCCCAGTCTCTTTTTGAAGAAAGATTTCCCATAAATACCTTGTCAAGCATTCCAAGTGCAATTCGAGACACCGCCCTAGTAACTTTTCTCGTTACAAAAGTTTCTCCACGCACAGGTGATTCATGATTAAACAATATTCCATTACTCGCATGAATTCCATATGCTTCCCGATAATTCACAGTAATCCAATATGCATACATTTTCGCCACGGCATAAGGTGATCGAGGATAAAATGGCGTCTTTTCTGTCTGCGGAACCTCTTGAACTAAACCATACAATTCGGAAGTTGAGGCCTGATAAATTCTAGTACTATTTAAACCAAGCAACCTTATCGCTTCCAATAATCTCAAAGTACCAATTCCATCAGCATTTGCAGTATACTCAGGCGTATCAAAACTCACCTTCACATGGCTCATCGCCGCGAGATTATAAATTTCATCTGGCTTAACCTCCTGAATAATCCGCGTTATATTCATGCTATCAGTCATATCTCCATAATGCAGAATAAGATTCCGGTTATCAGTATGTGGATCTTGATAGAGATGATCAATTCGATCCGTATTAAATAACGAGGACCGACGTTTAATCCCGTGAACTACATAGTTTTTCTTTAATAAATATTCTGCAAGATAGGCTCCATCCTGCCCGGTAATACCCGTGATTAATGCAACTTTTGACATAGACGTAATTTAGTTGTTTATTTTATATTTTTTGCATCCTATTGGGGACTGAAAAATTCTTCTAAAAACATAATGAGATTAATTAGAAATTGGAACGCTAATTATCGATCAATTGTTTTCCCCAGACTGTTTATTTAGTAAAAACACCCATTATCTAAAAATCTATTCTCTCTTTTTCCAAATTTAGAAAAACGATTGAAATAAATTGAAGTCAATTTGAATGGGACCTGATAATCGAGGTTAATTCTAAGAAATACGAAATCAAATTTACCAGTCCAAAGATTATACTACACTGCGATTATTCCAATGGGTATTTTTACTAAAAACATTATGAATCCGTAGATTTATTCTAACTTGTTGGGAAAGCCTAGAACACTTTATAATCGACTAATCTCATTCTGAAAATCGTTTTATCAATTTGAGAATCCCACACAACGTTCAACGCACGCTAAATACCTAAAATGCTGTCACTTGCAATTTAATCATTGTTATGGCACAGCTATTGCCATGCACAGACTCATATTGAAAATACGAATGCGATGAGTAGGACAATCAAAAAAAACAAAAACACATTAATTAATAATTTATCATCAAATCCCGGTATACATCGGGCTATTTCCTTATTAATCAACAATCAAAAAAAATAAAAAAATTGAAATCCGAATAGGGTATTTCGATACAAAAGGGTATGCACATTAGAAATGCAGCTTGATCAGTAAGACAACCCATTCGCTCAGCGAAAAAGCCAGTTTGATCACCGAGACATTATCTGATGTAGAATAAAAAGAAAAGAAAATGAATAAGACGAGAGATTTAATTTTTATCATTCTTTTAATGCTTCCTGTAACTCTTCTAGCACAAAACAGCTATTATGTGAGCAGCAGTGAGGGGAATGATTCAAATTCCGGTATCAGTACCGGTCAAGCATGGAAAACATTGGCAAAAGTGAATAGCTTCACACCGCGTCCTGGAGACAAAATACTTTTTAAAAGGGGAGATGAATGGGAAGGCACCATTACGGTTAAAGCCTCAGGTACATCTGGCAACCCAATAACCTATGGTGCTTATGGTACTGGTGAAAAACCTAAAATTTACGGTTCAAAAACAATTACTGGATGGACATTGCATTCTGGAAATATTTATAAAGCCAGTTTTAATGAAAATATTGAACAGCTATTTGTGAATGAAGAAAGAATGATGTTAGCAAGATATCCAAACGAAGGATACTCAATTAACAATGAGGACATTGACAGTAATATCAACTTTACTGGAGCATCTTATATCGAAAGAACAAGTGCCTATACTGTAGTCTCCAAGGTATTGCAAAGTTCTAGTGTACCAATTTCAGGTAACGGGTTTATTCTTACAAATAAGCTAGAATTGTTAGACAGTGCTGGCGAATGGTATTATGACGCTCTAAACAATACCGTTTATCTATGGACTGAAAACGATAATAATCCATCAAACTACCAAATTAGAGGATCAATTAATAACTTTTGCATGTCTATTTCATCTAAAAGTTATATAACTATTCAAGAACTAAGTTTATTGCAGTGCAATAATTCGGGTATAATAATTGACAATAATAGTGATTATGTTTCTATTCTGGGGAATACAATCAAATATGGAGAACAATATGGCATCTATCTCCCCAGCTCAGGCTCTAACAATACCGTTATAAGTAATAATTTAATAGAAGGCTCTAACAGAACTGGCATTTGGATATTATCGCCTAATTCTAGTATCGAAGACAATACTGTAATAAATATCGGATTACAAACAAATTGGCATAAGATCGCTCAAGGTCAACAAGTAGGGACAGGAATTTTCTCTAGATCGGACAATTGTACTATAAATCATAATCGCATAGTTAACACAGGTTATGATGGCATCAATTTTTATGGTCAAAAAACAATGGTAAAGTTCAACTTTGTTAATAACGCAATGTCAACACTTGGTGATGGTGGCGCAATTTATACGTACAATGGTTCAAATTATTCTAATCCTGCATCAGCCGGCTCTGAGATTATGTATAATCTAGTTATTAACTCAACTGGTAACAGAGATGGATATCCTAAGAATAATTGGGATGATGGATATGGAATATACATGGATGATCGAACCCATGATGTTAAGATACATTACAATACTGTGCACAATTGCAACGCAGGGATATATCTTCATATTGCCGGTAATATTGAAGTGAAAAATAATAGCATTTCCAACTGCAATGCAATGATGCTTTCCTGCGGGGAAGAACAAGACAGCTACGTTACAAATAATACATTCTATGCGTACAATGAAATTGATGATTTCATATGGTGGCAAGACGATCCACAACGTTTCATCAAAGAAGATGGTGCATCTCCAGTATATGACTATAATAAATATGTAAATCACTACAATTCATCAAACATTTTCAATAACTTTGGCGACTGGCTAACTTGGAAAAACAATTATAGAGACGCAAGTTCCACTTTTAAAAGTCTAAGACTTGACACTAATGAAAACGAAAAGTTATTTTATAATGACACCAAACAAACCAAGATATTTAGCTTGGGAAGTGGAACATTTAAAGATATTTTTGGCAATGTAATTTCAAACTCATTCACATTAGAACCATTCACCTCTAAAATCGTAATTGGAACCAATTTTGATCAGGTGCAAAGTGATAATCAAGCTCCAATAATTCAGGATCAAAAATTCGATTTACAGGGAGACATAAGCATCAACCAGCTTATTGGACAAGTAAATGCATCAGATCCTGATGCAGGACAAAGCTTAAGTTATTCAATAATTGATGGCAATACAGATAATCTATTTTCTATTGATCGATCGTCAGGAGTGATAAAGGCAACTGCAAATTCAGTACTTACAAGTGATCTTTCATATAATTTGGTAGTGCAAGTAACTGATGATGCTGTAAATCCATTGTCAAGTACTGCAAATATTCAAATCAACATAAAAAGCAGTTCTCAAGTCCCCTCTGAGTCAATTGACACCACCAGTCCAACCATTACCGGTTTTAGCATTCCATCTACTTCAACATCATTAACTATAGATATTCAGTCATTTACTGCCACAGACAATGTTCAAATTAATGGATATTTCTTATCAGAGAACAACGTTAATCCAAGTAGTTCTGATGAAAACTGGGTATCCTCTCAACCCGCATTCTATACTTTTTCATCTGAAGGAGAAAAAAATCTTTATGCGTGGGTAAAAGATGCTGCTGGCAATATTTCAGTTAATAAATCAGCCGCGGTAACGATCTCACTCCCCGCAATATCTTCAGATTTTTCCGAATATCTTTTTGAAGAAGGTAGTGGTTCAACAGTACTTGACTCAAAAGGATCAAACGACGGGAGTATCATAAATAATGTTAGTCGAACGATTGGAATTAAAGGGGATGGACTCGAATTAAATGGCTCATCCTATATAAATCTGGGAAAAAGTTTCGGTGATAATATCCAGGATGAAGTAACGCTCAGTGCATGGATTCAACCAACTCTTGCATCTGGCGGCTACCAGGGGATTATTATGCATGGAGGTCCAAATTTTGATTCATTTGCCTTGTATATTCATACAAATAATCAAACAATCGGATTTAAAACGTCGGGGACTTCCTCTTCGTGGACATCTGTTGTCGCCCCCGCCTTATTCGACGGAAATTGGCATCATTTAACTGCCACCTATGATGGATCTCAAAAAATCATCTATTTGGATAATACCGTTTTAGTGAAGGCTAATTCAACAGGATTAATTGAATCGGGAGCAGGATATAATTTATTAATTGGTGCTGGTCGGGACGAGACTCCTCCAACATTAATTTACACAGGACTAATTGATGAAGTTCGTATTTACAACTACGCATTAACAAGTTCTGAAATTAGTGAATTATATTTTCAGGTTCAAAATAGCGAGGCAACCGGCCAAACTGACAAGGAATCAACTACAGCTACAAACCAAGCCCCTACGATTTCAGATCAGTACTTTGAAATTAGTCAGCCAAAGATAACTAATGAATTTGTAGGAAAAGTAGTTGCCTCAGATCCTGATGCCTCTCAGCAAATAAGCTATTCAATTACCTCTGGAAATAATGAAGGACTGTTCATGATTGATCCAGTCTCTGGAGATTTATATACAAATTCAACAATTGAAACAAATACGAACAAATCCGTTGTACTTTATGTAACAGTTTCCGATAATGAAACAACACCATTATCATCAAGTGCCCAGGTAACTGTTTCAATTAATACCATGGAAGTAAATCTGGCTCCTGTAGTTTCAGATCAGACATTTGAAATTCGCAAGAATAATAAATCAAATGATCTTGTTGGACAAGTAATTGCATCCGACCCAAATATTGGACAAACCCTAACTTATTCAATTGTTAGCGGTAATACCGACAATCAATTCTATATGGATCCAAATACTGGTGAAATCTTTACAGACAAAGCACTATTGTTAACATCGAATCAAACAATTATATTAGCCGTTGACGTTAAAGATAATGGTTTATCTCCGCTGTCAAGTCGTGCAAATATTACTGTAAATGTTATTGCAGATAGTAAATTAGTAAATGCAGAAGTAAAGGGAAATAATAAAAAACAAATTACACTTTATTATACAGAACCTCTTCAGGAAACAACTCTAAAAAGCACCGAATTGATCTCTGCTTTTACGGTAAATAATAGTAAGTCCATAAAAAAAGTTAGTATTAAAGGGAACGAAATTCGACTAGATGTGGATTCTGATTTTAATTTTGAAGATGAAATTTACATTAGTTACGATAGCAGTACAAGTGCTATACTTGATTTGTCTGGAAATGAAATTGACTCATTCACGAACTATATTGTAGAAAATAACCTGCCAATAGAAACGGATGACGTTACAACTGATGTGGAAACTGACATAGACAATGGAACAATGGAGGTTTCGTTCTACCCAAACCCTTCAAATGGTTTTTTTACCATAAGGGCTAATAACCTTATTGCAGATAACTGTATTATCAATATGTATAATATGCAAGGTAGTCTGGTTGCTAATAAAGAAATTTTTGCCATGTTTGGTAGCCTGGAAGAACGAATTGACATGACTCATTTAAGTACGGGGACTTACATCATTCACTTTATAAATGAGAGTCAAACCAAGCAGAATAAGTTAATCATTCAATAAATAGAAATTTTCCTAACTATAATATAAGGGAATGAGCGATTTGCCAAATGAAATCGCTCATTCCCTTTTTATGTAAAAGCACCTTTTACTTTATATTTTGATAATTACTAAGGGTGTGGAGGTTTTCAACCTCCATTAAACACAACAAGTTAGCGTTAACTTCACAACGCTAAAGTCGTTAATAACAGAAGCGCTAGCCTGTTAAAGTCGCTCGGGGCGGTTTTGGCATGTGGGAGGAAGGACTACCTTGACAAGATTTTTCTTTGTTTCGTTTCTTTTCATCTATGGAAAAGAAATGAAATTATTTTAATAAGGGGGTAACACTGCTAAATTACCTGTTCTCCAAATCTAAAATCTCAATTTGTGACTCATTACCGCCTAGCTTATTATTAACATAAAACAGTTAGAAATTGACATTGATAAGAAAAAACAAGGGTTTCCTGTAAAATTTAGGGGCGTTCCTGTAATCCTGCTTCGTTTTGTTTAATATTTAATTCAGTAATGCTAACTTGCTCCATGTTTTTGGTCTTATCACCCCACAATCAAAAGTGAGTGATTCTTAACGGTAATACGTCAAAAAAAGTTTGTCTATAGAGGAATAAAAGAACTTGATCTCCCCACATGCCACAGGGATGGTATGTAGCCGGCCAGCTGTCGGTAATAAAGAGGCCGCCCTTGCCATGGTAAGCTAAAAGGCGGCCCAACAGTTAACAACGAATAAATTCGTTGCTACCACGCCAAAATTACTAATTATGGCAACATTAAACGACAAAGAAAGTCGTGATTTCGTACAACAGGTGCTTGTCATCGTCAATCAGAATGCAAGTTTGCTAACTGATGCGGGATTTGATCCAACGCCCCGAACAGGGCAGTTACAAACCGAGCTTCAAACAGCTGACGATGCAGAGGGTGCCCAACAGAACGCACAAGCCGCTGCTCTTGATGCAACAAAAGTCGCACAGCAAACATTAGAAGTGGCTTATAATGATGCTTCTGCCGTTGTAAACCTGATAGAAGGTTTGCTTGGAAAAGATCATGGTCTGGTACGTCAATTGCGTCAACTACGGAAGTAGTTCTTTCACATTATTAAAAAATCCCGTTCTGGATTCTGGACGGGATTTCTTATTTCATTTCATTTTGAATTTTAAATAAACAGACTCTCCTTTCCATCAGATGATCACAATCTGACACCAGAGCCTGATACTCACATGCCAGAGCATGTCATTCTTATGGAAGATCATCTTTCCAAAACAACCGATGATACCAATCTTATGCCAGAGCATCTTGCTACCCAATAAGAGAAAGGCGATCTTGTAGAAGATGATGTTGCTATCCTGTAAGATCGTCATTCTCCTACACAAGATTAACGTTCTCTGGAACAAGCTCATGCCTCTCAGGTAAAAGATCATCGTTTACTGACGGAAGATAGTAATCCTCCCCTGAGTTTAAAAAACCGCTAAGAACACTGTGGATATAGAGATTAATGGCTTTTGCGTGATACCTACCGCGCCAGTCCAGACAAGGACTAAAAAGGGGAAAGCCTACAGGGGAAGTCTAGATTTATAGGGAAGCTTACGGCAGTGGTAAAAAAGGAAATGCATCCCCAAATGAGCATGCATTTCCTTTTGATTACACTATGTAAATTAATCTAAATTTTCTTCTATAAATTCTTTTGTTTCTCTAATGTGTGATTGACTGGAGGCTCCGAATAAAACAGATTCAATTTTTGGAAACCGACCTAAATATTCAATTGCCTCTTTTGGTCTAAGAGCACCAGCTGCCAAAACCTGCATGGCAATAGGCCTAAATTCTTTTTCTTTTAAGTACTTCTCATATACTTCAATTCCTCCACTCATCCTGAAGCCAATTTTGTTAATTGAACTACAGATAATCGGATTCTCAATTCCAATCGAATTTAACGTATCTAATAATAATGGCATATTCATCGTAATATAACCTGGCTCTGCATTGTATTTTTTTCGAATATATTCGTCGTACTCTTTAAATACATCATTCATTTTTAATCCCAGGATCATATCAACTAATACATTCTGAATAAAGATCACAGGAGTATTGATACCTTTGAACATCTTCATTTCTGCATCAATCAATAATTTCATCAACTTGATAAAATCTTTGTTTAAAAATGCCATCCCTCCCTTTGCAAATGTTGAAAAAACATTCCCTGGCACATATTGCTTAATTGTTCCAGCTATCCCTAACTCAGTAACAGCATTTGCGTATTTATGAGCGTAAGGCATGCATGGAAATATATTAAAGTCCTTATATTTTGATGGATTGGAACGCATATGATTGCAAATATTTCCAATACGATCATGAGTAGTGCACATAAATGTATTAATTCCTGTTTCAATTGCTTGGTCAAGCACCCTGATTATTGCTAAGTCATCTTTAAAACGAATGGCCTGCGCACGAGATTTTTCATCAGACAGGTGATTTACTGCAAAAAACTGGTTGTCTCCAAATAATACTTTATCCATGAGTAATGTTATTTTTTAGCGTTTTCAATAAGCATTTCAATCACTTTGTCAGTGTATAATCCTTCTTCAAAAGTGTTTAAACTAGTTATATTACTATTAATAATGCAGTCAATAAAATAATCAATCTGTGCGCTGTATTCTTCTCCTCGAAGATAAAAATCAACAGGAATTGCCAAATCAGTTATATATTTAATTGTCCATCCTTTTTCTAAACTTTCTTTTGGAGCCGCTTCTTTTAAATAGATTTTAAGTTCGGTTGCATCACAAATAATCTTTCCTTTCTTCCCATATACAGTTATAGAAGTTGACATCTTACGAAATGTCTCATCACTCCAGTTCACAGATAATACACCACTTAGACCACTTTCTAAACTCATTAAAGAATATACTGCATCCTCAACTCCTTTAGAATACATACTCTTCAATAAAGTTCCATTCAATTTTGATGGACGACCAATAACCTCCTGAATCAAATTGATTACATGAGAAGCATAATCGTACAAGCAACCACCTCCTTCTTCTGGCCTTGAACGCCAGGTACCACCCTTTTCTTTAGTAACTACAGGACCGTATGCTTCCCCAGTAAAATGAGTCAACTCTCCTAAGACATCAGTCTTCAGCAAACGCCTCAATTCTCGAAATGTTCCAATAAAATGATTATGATATCCGACTTGGTTGATCAGTTGTCTATTATTTGCGATCTCTACGAGTTCGCTTCCCTCGTTTACATTTAAACTAAATGGTTTTTCACAAAACGTATGAATTCCTTTTCCTAATGCATATTTAACAATCGGATAGTGAAATCGGGTAGGAGTAGCAACCAAAACAAAATCCAGGCTCTCACTATCTATCATTTTGATATAGTCACTGTAAGTCCTAATTTTACTGAATTTGTTGAAGGCATTCAACACCATTGAAGACGTATCACAGACTGCAACAAGGTCCACTTTTGGATGAGCACCTACGATCGCTGCATGAGATAGCCCCATTTTACCTAATCCAATAATTGCTCCTTGAATCATATTTTCTTTATTTTTAAGAATATTAAAATTACATGCCAGAAAAAAAGCATCTGGTTACCAATATTTCGTTTGAATACTTCTGGTCTCAAAAAGATTCTCACCAACCATCCAATTCTTAACTTAAACCAAATAGGGTGAATCGTTTTCTGCGTGCCTGCAAACCAATCAAAAACATTTCCTATACAAATTACTAAACCAGCGTTCAGTCTTTCCCTATGTTGTATTGCCCACTTTTCTTGCTTTGGACATGTCATCCCTACAAACAAAATATCTGGTTTGAATAAGTTAATCTTATTAACCATTGTCTTATTTTCCTCCGCAGAGAATTCAGGTTTAAATGGTGGAGAATGAGTCTCTATCGAAATATTTGGATACTCATCATTTGCTCGATTCTCTATCTTTTTAAGTGTACTTTCAGATGAACCTAGAAAGAAAGCTTTCCCCCCACGCTTATTTAGACGGTTAATAAAATGATAAAATACATCCGGCCCCTGATTTCTCTTTATATTCTTGCCTTGAAGCATCAGCGATGCAAATGCAAAATAAACCCCATCTAAAACTAAATAATCAGAAGTTTTCAGCGCCTTTTCAAACTCACTATCTTTTGTTGTAATACCGTATGAGTTAGGACTGATGGTGTTAACTACCCGACATTGATCTTTTGTAATTGGAATTAGGCTTAGATCATCAGAGAAGACAGTAAACTCTAAGGTATTTATTAATTTCATAAAATTCACAATTGCTAATTACTGATATTTATAGAGTAAGACTACTTATACACTCGTTCTCTGAGCCAATCAACATTACTCCTTACAACCTTTGCTGGAATTCCAGCAGCAATAGACCCACTAGGGACATCCTTCGTAACCAATGACTTAGTGCCAATGATCGAATTTTCCCCGATTGTTACTCCCTTCAAAACAATAGAGTGAGCACCAATCCACACATGATCATGCACTTCAATATTTTGGGCGTAGTTTATTCTCATACCTGTCTTAGTATCCAATATACTATGCGAATCCCCTGTTCTAAATTCAATATTATTAGAAAACATACAGTCATTACCAATAACAATTTTACTATTCGATTCAGTTACTGCAAGGTGAGCCGATTCAACAGTTGTTTTGTCACCAATTTGTATACTACAACAATCATCTTCGAACCATATACTACCACCCCGAAAAAAACAATCCTCGCCAATTTTGAATTTATTCTTATTCCCTCGTATATATATCTTCATATCTGATAATACAGTTCTAACACCAATTTCAATAACATTCCCATCACCTACAATATCATATTTCACATTGAACAATACCCCCTTGTTCTTGATCTTGTTATTTCTACCAATTATCGAAAGTTTATATCTTCTTTTTAATCGCTGGATACGCCGAGCTATATTATATAAAAGCCGACTATCTTTAATAAATTTTATTACTTTCTCATTCATTCCTATCAATATTTCGTAATAATACATTCGACAACGAGTTTTTTAAGATCTCAACAATCCTCATCTCAAACTTTTTAATAGTAAATTCTTTACTGTATTTTTCCTTCCCAGCGTCTCCCATATCCTGTCGTAATTTTGGGTCATTTATCAATAACTCTAATTTATCAGCTAACCTACCTGGGTTGTTACTATCTATGAGAAAACCAGTATGATTATTATCTACCATATCCCTTATACCACCTTCATTTGTTGAAATAATTGGCAATCCAAATTGCATTGCTTCTAATAATACTAATGGAAAACATTCATTCGGATAAAAAGTCGGAAAAGCAAATATGTCGGCTTGTGCAAAAGCGTCATGTTTATCTCTTCCGTATCTTTTCCCTAAATACGAAACACAGCTTTCCAATTTTCTTTCTTGGATCTTTTCCACAAATTCTGATTCAGAAATATCCCCTTCTCCTCCAATGAAATCACAAAAAAATCGAATATCTCTATTTCTCAAAATAGTGCAAGCATCTAATAAAACAGTGACACCTTTTGAGTCAATCAAGTTTGAAAGAAACAAGATTTTGACAGGTTGATCTTTCTGCAAACTGAAATCAGAACGATACTCATCAGGAACTCCATTCGGGCAAATCGATGCTCGATCCGGTCGAACAAAAGCAGCAACATCACTATATAAATACTGTGATAGAAGAATTACATCAACATTTCGAAACACATACTTATAGCACAAATAATATATTGGCTTTGTCTGGAAATTTTTAACACCTTTATTGTGCAAGTGATAAATCAGATTAACTCTGCAAGTTTTAATTAAAATAACCAACAAAACATCTCTGAAAAAAGCAACTCCAGTTGTTGTCAGAGAAAAATAACATAAATCTGTTTTGCTGAATAACAATTCTTTTAATAATCTAACCCAAATCAAAATAAATCCAAAGACCTTTCTAAGATTAACTCTACCAGTTTCATTAACATTCCTAGATGCAAGCAAATTAACATACCGACAAGAAAACTTTTCATTAATCAAGCTACTATCCTGAATAAATTTTCCAACCATTGAAGACCCATGAACAGGTGGCGGAATATGGAGAAGAAAGAGAATGTTGTTTTTTATTTTTCTTTTCATATTTGCGAAAAAAGCGTCCAAATTTTTTCATCTAGAGTAAACGGCATTAAGTCGGATTTCAATTTAATTGGCAATTGGAGAGGAGATAATTCTTTAGATACTTTGTCAATAAGGGCTGTTAATTGCAATTCATCTTTAGGATCAAACAGATATCCATTATCATCATTTATTAAGGTTGATGCACCAGCAAGGGCAGAACAAATAACTTTACATCCCGCCAATAATGCTTCATTAACGACAACACCGTATGGTTCCTGATAACTTGGTAGGATTAAACATTGAGCAATGTTAAACCACACCATTAACTCTCTCCCTTCAAACCGCCCCAGCAATAAACACGAATCTGACAATCCTAATTCTAGGATTAACTTTGACAAGGCTTCAAACTCTTCTCCGGCGCCAATAATAACCAATATGTCATTTTTGTTTTTTCGTTTTGCAAAAGCTCTAATTAGCAATATTGGATTCTTAATCTTTACCAATCGCCCAACAAATAGAAAAACTTTTTTACCATTCAGTTTATATTTATAAACTTTTTCATCTATACCTATTAAACTCTCATTTAGCTTCTCCCTAAAGACATTATTGGAATGTACAATAGGTAACTCTATTGCTTGGGGTTTTGAATTAACATTTTTCGAATACCAACCACAAACTTGCTTACTCGGAAATATGACGCCATCTAGATAATTTGAGGCAATACTTCTGGCTATCTTCCTAATTCCCTTCCTACTGACTGACAAATCCAGACTATCATCACTAATAGTATATACTTTTAGAGAGCTCTTAAGCAGTATTTTATAAATTAATACGGCAAAAGTTATTTGACTATATTCACTGCAAAATATTATTCCAGGATTGACATCTCTTATTATTTTGAATATACCAAAACGCATTGATCTACTATTGAAATCGAAACCTGAAGACAACAAATTAAACGTAAACCTACTACCTCCTCTCAATTTCTTCTGATCAAATTTTTGATCTTGAAGATTAGCGTAGGTAAAGTAAAATGTTGCATCAAAATTCTGAGCAATTTTATTAAAAAAGTCTATTCGGTAGGGAGCGAGTGCCGGATGAAAGACAACAATTTTTGTTTTACACATAAAAAATAAATTGTAAAGATATCTCGAAAACTATCGAAAATATAGATAATTATATCCGAGAATAAACCGGATTCCAGAGATATAAGACCACGAAAAGGCAATTCACAACTTAAAAAATCGCTTATGATTCCCTATATAAAAACTAATATTTACCAATCGACTACTTAAGAATGACCCAAATCGCTCGAATAGTCTTCTAATTTTTGAAGAATCGACAACTTGTGAGTCCTCTATTAGAAGAATTGGATTGTGTTTTATTTTTAGCCTATTATGAATACAATAAACATTCAATAATCGTTCAGCCATAAATCCAAAAACCCTTGATTGATATGAATAAGGAGATATTTTCACTTTCTTTTCTACCTCAAATAGCACCGCAAATAACCATTCGCAATATTGATCAAAAACTTCCTTTTTGCAAATAAGCATATTATACGGACTAAATTTATTAGTATCGTAAAGAAATTTGTTCCATGTTGATAAATATGCTGGGAATTTATTACCAAGAACTTCCGATATTATCTCTATGTCTTCTCTTATATGATTAGAGGTGTAATATACATACATTGAATACGGATACACATGAGACTTTGCAAGTATTATATCATGTTTCTTCAGGTGTCCATTTATAACATCTTCACTTGGGATATAATCATCTAAATCACTTTCTTTGATAAATTTTACAGTCTTTGCAAAAAAGGTATTCGATTTAAGATTAAAATGGCGTCTATAATGATACATTCCAATAATATTTGTATCTAAATTTTTCCAAGCCCAATAAAAAGCAGTCAACTCACAATAATTAGGATTTTTTTCAGAAATATTGTCCCCAACCTCATCTCCCTGCAACCCAAAATCCTTATTTGACCGTTTTTTCCCGACATGAATTGGTAAAAATATTTCATTCTCTGGAAAATTCCCTTCTTTATGAGTCGCAATTAAAATTTTTGTATTAACCATTATTTTGAACCTTTTTAGATAATTCCAGTGCTTTTGCCACAACTTGATGCATGTCGTAGTATTTATACTCAGCAAGTCTTCCACAAAAAACTACTTTAGTTTGTTTTCGGGCTAACTCCTGATATTTAGACAGAACTAGCTGGTTCTTCTGATCATTAATTGGGTAGTATGGCTCATTATCTTTAGAAAACTCATGTGGATACTCCCTTGTTATATACGTTTTGTCCTGAGTCCCAAACTCAAAGTGTTTGTGCTCGATAATTCGAGTATAAGGAACTTCTCGATCTGTATAGTTTACTACAGCATTGCCCTGAAAATCTGGCATATTCAACAACTCATTTTCAAAATAAAGGCTTCTATATTCAAGTTCTCCAAATTGACATTCATAAAATTCATCAATTTTCCCGGTATATACTATCTTTTTAGCTAAATTATCAAAATCATACTTTCTATCGAAATAGTTTTCTCCGGTCCTTACCTCAACACCGTCTAATAGATTCTCAATTAGTTTGGTATAACCACCAATTGGTATCCCTTGATAAATATCATTAAAATAGTTATTGTCAAATGTATACCTAAAAGGTAACCTACGAATTATGAAAGCAGGTATCTGAGTTGCTGGACGCCCCCATTGCTTTTCCGTATATCCTTTAATCAGCTTTTCATAAATATCTCTCCCTCCTAGCACCAGTGCCTGTTCCTCGAGATTTCTGGGTTCTTTAATGTCGAAATATTCAGCTCGTTGTTTCTCAATTTTTTTCTTTGCTTCTTCTGGTGTTTTAACCCCCCATAATTGGTAGAAAGTATTCATATTAAACGGCAAATTAAACAATCTTCCTTTATGATTTGCAATAGGAGAATTGGTAAATCGGTTAAACTCTACAAAAGAATTTACATAATTCCACACTTCTTTATTACTAGTATGAAAAATATGAGCTCCATATTTATGTACATTAATTCCTGCTATATTTTCCGTATATATATTCCCAGCAATATGCTGCCTTTTATCTATTACAAGGCACTTTTTACCTTTTTTTGAGACCTCATGAGCGAAAACAGCACCAAAAAGACCAGCACCAACAATTAAATAATCATACTTTGCCATTTTGCAAACTAAATTAAATTTACATTAACCAACAAGACAAGGGTAAATATTGTTTCTTCGATATTTCCAATAATTTAATTAGAAAATAAACCTCATAAATTAACTGTTCGAACTGCTAATAAATTAAAAATCGATACCATTATACAACTAAATTCGAAAGGTTCAATTCTTCTTCGATTTTTTCTTTCAATAATTTACAATCAATGTATACATCATCGCTTTGCCCTTTGACACTTTTATTAATCTTACCCATATTTCTGCCTATAAAGTAATGATAATCAAGGTTTCTTTTGGAAGCAATATCATAGAAGAAAGTGAAATCAACATATTGGTCCCCAAACAACTCCATGACCGTTGTATTTTCCTCACAAAAAACAAAATTAGTTAGCCCTGCACCACTTAATGATATAATTAAATCAGCATAAGCAAACAGATCAATTTTTTCTTGAAATGACAGTTCACTTAAAACAACCGTTATGATACCATATCCTAAAAGCAATGTGGCTACTTCATCTTCATTAACGATATTTCTGAAAGAAGAATCCTTTCTACTAATAAAAAACTTCCTGCTTGAAAATGCCGGCTTATTCTTTGGAGGAAACTCATTTCTTAGGAATTCTACAATCCAATAAGGAATATGATGACTACCCCTTGAATAACTCGAAGCGATCAACATATCCGCCTTAATATGTGGATAATAAGTACTGTCAATTATTTTTTCTTTAGGTACTCCAAAAGCGATTAAAGAGTCTAATTGATAATCATACTTAATAGTTGGCACATAAAACCAATCAATTTTCTCCATAAACCCCGACTCTTTCAAAATATGTAGCTTAGAAAAAGAATCAACCAACCAGTGAGCATAATTAATATAGGAACCACCTCCAGCAATAGTATGAAAAACTGTACCTTTAAAATGTTTTACTTTATGAAAATACTTCCGCTTAAAAACCCTACTATCTTTAATTGATTGATTTTCTTTCAATAACAAATCCAATGAGACACCTCCTATTATTTTATCCATATCATCAAAAATAGATATTGTCCATAATGAATCAGTAAGTATTCTTCCATTCTTAATTTTGAGTATATACTTTGCAGGCTCTTTCTCCAATAGAGGATAAGTTATGTAACTGGATAAGTCCTTCAACATTACATCAGTAATTTGAATTTCAGAATTCATCTCGGGATAAATTTCCTGATATATTTCCTCTGCCGTAGGATTCTTGCTTATATATTCTTTAATATTTAAATAGCAACCCTTTGGTCTTAATTTATAATTATAATAAACCTGATGATAAAGTACCTTTTTTGTAAAAACCTCTATCTTCCATTTTATATCCTTTAACTTCATAGTATATAAATTTAGCTTGGCAAAAAACGACAAGACTTGAATATCTTATTATCGATAAGAAAATTTATAGTGTAAATTAGAAAGACTTTTTGCTTGACAGTTTTGAATATACTTCTGGGAACAACACTTTTAGATAAGCCTTAATTGCGTAGATAATCCACTTCCATCCCCAAAAATTTTTCCTAAATTTATTATATTCACTCAAGTTTAAACCCTTGGGCGAATGCATTAATTTCCATCGCGTTGATAGGGGGACATTTGAATTGCTCCACCCTGGCTTTTTTGTATCATCAGGGCATATTGCAATATAGGTTTCAGTAGTATAACATTTAAATCCAGCCAATTGGACTCTCAAACCATAATCATAGTCACCCATACCATGAGTGTAATCAGGCGATAAATTTCCTAACTTTAGGTATATTTCATTCGGAATTAACAAAACATTCCCATTTGTATATTTACATTGCTGTAATTTTCCATTTGGAACAACGGGCCCTGATTCATTTCTGCCACCATAAGAAAATTCTTCTAAATATATACTTGTTTGACAAGCACCTGTAAATATTGACGGTCTATCCTCTTGTATTAAAGCTTTACGATAACATTGAAACAGCTCTATTAATGCATATTCTTTTAAAATAGTATCATCATTTAAAAGTAGATAGAAATCATAGTCCCTATTCTCGCTCGCCGTTTGCCAAGCTAAACGCATCCCTTGGTTCCAAAAGAGGCTTCCATCGCCTGAAATGACATGTATTTGAGGAAATTCTTTATTAACAGCTTCTTTTGTCCCATCGGTTGATCCATCGTCCACCAAATACACTTCAAAAACTTGATCATCTGGAAGCTTCGCCTCATACAAAGCTTTCAAACTGGATAAAGTTTTATCACGACGATTATGACAAGTAATCAAAACCGCCATTGTTTTACCTATCATCATCTAAATATTAAATTGATTAATTTTGAATAGAGCATAATTTCTATATGCAACAAGGTATCTCTTCTCAAAAATACTACGTGCCCATAATTTAACTTCCGAATTGTTCATTTGCCTAAAGGATTGAGAGAAACATATACCAACCGTTAACCAAAGAACATAATTATTCAAATCAAATAATGTGTAATCTTCTACCCAACTATATAGCCAACGAAAGGAAACATAAACGCCTATCATTTTGCTGTATATATTGTTTGACCTATATACCGCAATAGATGAAGCTTTATAGAAAACTAGGAAATATAACAAAACTCCTATTATGCCATTCCAAGTAAATATATTTAGTATATTTGCTTCGTTTTGCACCCTTTCGCTTCTTCCCGTTAAACTGTCACTCTTATCTGAAATAAAAAACTGAGTGTCATTTCCGCGTGCAGGACTCCTCCCTAAAATCCAATAATTATGTTTTTCCGCAGAAGTTAATACTTCTTCATATAAAAAGGTTCTTGAGTCTTGTATTAAGGATTGTTTTTCTACAGTACTATCGTCTTTAACCCCTTCAATATACTCATTAACTTTAAATATATTAAAAACACCGGATGTCGCAAGGAAAAAAAAGAACCACGGAGCAATAATAAATATCCATCTTGCTAACTTCATTAATTTTGTCAATGCTGGAATATTTTGGAAATAATAAAACAGCAACAAAATAATTGGAACTCCATACTTAAATATATGGCTCCTGGATGTTAAATCAGCAAGAGTCGCTACAAGTGCAACAGCGATAATAAACACTTTCCATTTTAATTTAAGTGATGGATAAAACAGCGCTAATAAACTTATTGGGAACAAATACCATCCCCAACCATTTAATGACAAGAATGGAATAAAAAATAAGAACAATGGCAATGTATATTTAATGAAAAATGACAATATTGCCTGCACCATTTCTTTATTTGTTGCAGTGTATATAATAATTGGCATCAATAATCCCATCCCCATTTCAATTAAGCTTTTATAATCCCAATAGTTGTCCGCCATGAAAATTCCGCCTCGGATGATACTAAAAAGATTCCACAATAAAAAAAACTTTAATATGCGAATTGATCTTCTGTTTTCAGCCTCAAAAAAAACATAACTCCCCCCCCAGAAAGTCAAAGCAATGAATATATAAAAGACCCAATAAATAGCTGTACTACCAAGTGGGGAATAGGAAAAACGCTGTACCGAAATAATAGAGACAGGTAGAATGGTAAACGGAATTATTTTTAATAAATAACTTTTAAACATTTGTACTTACATGAAAATATACATTCAAATAACTGTTAAGAATAATTATAGTATATAAAATAACTTTACCGATATAGCAAAAAGCAGATATTTGAGTAGATATAAATTTCTGATACAAAATGACTATTGGTAAATGTACCATTCTTCATTTTTTTCATACTAAATCATTTCTTTTTATAAACCCGAGAATATATCTGATATAATTGCTCCCCATTATGAATTTTATTATGACGTTTAGAGGCAACCAACTTACTTTTTTCTGATAGGGAAAGAGCAAGCTCTCTATTCGAGAATATTCTACAAATGCTTGATGCAAGCATTTCAATTTCTTCAAAGCGATATAATAATCCAGTTTCTCCATGCTCTATCATATCTGAATTTCCTCCGACATAAGAAGCGACACAAGGTAAGCCAAGCAATTGCGCTTCAGCAACTGAATTTGGACTATTCTCAATTGCAGATGGACAAACAAATACGTGCGTTCGCAAAAAACGTTCGCAAATTTGGTCTTCAGATAACAGTCCCGTAAAAATGATCTGCTCCGATAAATTCCCCCTCCGTATCAAGTTATTAATATAATTTCCAAATCCATTTATTCTAATTCCCCTATTTGAAAAGAAATTGTGCCCAGCAACATACACCTTTGTATCTGGATAATGTTTTAAAATAATAGGCAGCGCCTTAATTAATTGATGAAAACCTTTAATCGGATATTGTGCTTGACTTATAAAGATACTGTTCCTTTCACAATTATCAATATCCCATTTCTTTTTATAAAATATTGGACGTAAACTTCTGGTTAAATGATGATATGTCGCTTTTGAATTAAGAGCCCAAACATGATCTCTATCCCAAGAAGTACGCCCCATAAAATGATTAACTTGTTCAATTAATAATTTTTCAAAAACACCCCTTTTATACATATTTCTCCATTGAGAGAATATTGTGTCTTTCCGAACAATATCTCTAATAGTAATTGATTTCGTTAGCTCCAACTTATCAATGTTTCCATAATAATAACGCTCATAAACGCTAACTAACCCTTGAATTGAAACGATAACATTCTCAACTCCACAAGCTTTAACATATGAGTAAGAGTGAGTATATTCGGTTCCATGTATATGAACTACATCTGGTTCAAATTCGTCCCTTATCATTTTCCAAAATGAATCTATTTTTTCACCTTTTATGTTTTCTCTTAACTTAGAAGGCAAATTGTAATGAACAACTCCGTTCTTTTCTACTTTTTTATATTCATTCCCACTATAAAAAGACGCCACTGCAAGATTAATATCATCCGTATAATCAAATAATGCAGCTGCATCAGCATATACCCACCCAACAGTAACTGGAGCCTTCAAGCCCAAGTCATGATAAATTTCAGGAAATGGAGTATTCGTTATCCAAAGTAATTTCATAATGTCAATCTTAAACAGGCTTTAAATAAAAAAATTCCAACTTCTATTAAACACTACCATAAAATTAGATTCCGATCTTTCTAAATATTGATTTACTGATAGATACAAAAAGCTGCTTCTCGTTTCTCTGAAAACCAACTAGGAATAAAAATATAAGAAATGATACCATACTCATAACAAATACAAAAACAAGTCGAATAATCCCCGGATTAAAGACAAATAAAGGAATTGATGCAAATAACATTGACAAGGTAGACGTAATCATACACCGACCAACCACATTTAGAAAGAAATCATTAAGTGATAAGCCACATATTGTATAAACAAAATATATTCTAATTAAAAAAAGTCCTAGCACCATAAAAACCAAACATAAATAGATAGTATAAGGTGGTGCCCCAAACTTAAACGCAAAAAAACTTACAGGCAACACTAAAATATAAGCTAATGAATTCCAGTAACTATAGTATCGAATATTACCGGTTGCCTCAATTGCTGTTGGAAACGTGACAGTTAATTGATTCAAAATTAAACGAAAAAGATTCAATCGACAAAAGACAACTGCATACTCAGGAACATCCTTCAGCCACACATCCATAATATATGGCATCTCGATGATCACAGGGATTGCTAAAAAGGCAAGTAAAAAAAAAGATATCTTGTTACCTGTCATAGAAGCCTTCAGCATCTTTACTCGATCATTGCCTCCTTCACTCTTAACAATCACAGGATTTAGTGCTTTCAGCATTGTTTGAGAAAACGCCATCAACTTACCAGTGATTTCATGAGAGACCCCCTGAGCAGCATTGACAATAACACCGAAAAATGAATTTAAAATGATTGAAATACCTTGCATGGTAACAATGCTTGCAGCACTATTTAATAACGCTAGACTTGCAAAACCAGTCATTCTCTTAAATAATAATCTATCAAAGTATTTTCTAATATTTAAATGAGCTTCTTCGTATTTACGATAACAGTATACTTTATTCAAAACAAATAAAAATATCGGTATTATAACCATTAAAATTCCATAAGTAAGTAATTTATCAAATGAGGTAATAGTAATATACAGCGCAACTGCTAACTTAAGTACTGCCTCAATAATACCAATAATAGCAACCCACAACATATTTTCGTGTGCATTGACAATCGCATCATAGGGAACAGATATTATAGTAAAAAAAGTACTTACCAGCATAAGTTGAAAGAGGATCTTTGCAATATTCAACCTGTTCTCTGGAATTTCTAAAATACCTTTAAAAAGAAAATACCCAGCAACTTCTAATACAAAAAGAATAACAAAACCAATAACTATATGCAGTACGGTTGATACATTAAAAATATTTTTTAATTTGCTTTCATTTCCTTCTCCTTGAGCATGAGACATAAACCTCTGCGTTGTTGTAACCATGGCAGCATTTAGGAATGTCAACATTGCAATGGAACCTAATATAACATTATAAATTCCATAATCCTTAGCCCCCAATGCAGCTAATATTAGTCTAGTAATATAAAGTGAGATAAATACGGTAATTGCCATCCGGGCATAGAGAATACCTGTGTTCATTGCCACACGTTTTGCAGCCTCCATAATTAAACTAGTTTTAAATTTTTATTACCAACATTCCAATTCGTCTATTCAACTAAATTCAATTATGCCAAACCAACGCTTTTCGGGAATTCACTTTTAACTTATCAATTTTACTCGGTCCCCTATTTACCAATTTACTCCATTTCCAAATAATTTTTGTTAGCATAATATATGCAATTCCCATTTTATTCAGGTACTTCTTTTTATATAAAAAAATTTCAAAGGCTGAAAAATTATTCAATATTCTGCAATCAAGCTGTGTTAAAAATAAGTTTACTAGGTTGTGGTCATTTTTCTTTAATGCCGCATAAAAATTATGCCTGATTTCATATTTATTGAAAATCGTAAATAATCTATTTTCTTTTTTATATTTAATCCAATTCTTGTAAACAAAATTGATCCTATCTATAACAAATTGGGTACATTCAATCCTTTTAATTGAAAACAATGAAGTATTTTGACCGGCAACACCAATATAATATGTTGATAGAGGAAATCCACAATAAACTACTGTCTCAGTTAGGCCAATTGTGAAAAACAAGGCATAATCTTGGTTTATTCTAAGTTCGGAGGGAAAACCTCCATATCTATCGAACACCTCCTTGTAGACTACAATTGCGCTTGTTTGCGTGAAAACAAGTGGGTCTTCAAAATAATTAACCGGGGTTATTTTACTCATATATTTTTTTGCAATTCGATAAGTCAATCCTGTCTTAGTCTCATGTAATCCAGCACAGCAATACATCCCAGACATTGGATATTTTTCAATTGCTTCTTTCATTTTTTCCAGATAGCCTTCTTTCCAAGTATCGTCTCCATCCAAAAATGCAATATAACTGTACTTTGCCTTTCTAACTCCATAATTCCGAGCTGCACCTGCCCCACTATTTGACTCAAGACTATATACTCTTATTCGTTCATCAATTTTATACTGTTCAACTATCTCAAGACTATTATCGGTAGATGCATCATTCACAATCAAAACTTCAAAAACAGTAAACGATTGTTTAATAACAGAATCAATAGTTCTTGCAATGGTTTGTGCTTTATTATAAAGCGGGATAACTATCGAAAACATATAAACCCATTTTATTCATATTAGTTTTAATCTGCAATGTAAATCAGGATAATTCTTCACCGTGCACAGGCCTATTTCCCTCTCATAAGTTTAATGAAACTATAAATTAATTTTTCTGATATGGAGTTAATGTTCATTTAACTTTCATAACAAAATGCAAAAACGCAATTTGATTAACTTTTCAATGCAACGCAAAAAATGAAGAATTATTAAATGCATTAATATAAAATTCATCACATTTGGTCTGAAATTGAGCATAAAAGTTAACTCAAGCAACGCGAATACTATGTCTATAAATTTCTTTCAATCAAAACTCAATAGATCTATTTTGATTCAGATTCAACAAGTTGCCCTATATATTTAGCATACAGCGTCGGATCCGGTAAGTCAACATCATCAATAGTTATTAAGTCATCCCTTTTTAGCGTTCTTTTTACGACACAGTTCTCTGCCAATCCAACAGGAAGCAAGTTATCGGCCCGGGCTGAGTTGGAGTTATCACAAATACCATAAGTTTTATACCCACCTAAGCCATCAATCTTATCACCAGGCTTCAAATCCTCTTTTGCAACAGATACAACTTCAACTTTCATCCCAAACTCTGCATCAAGAGTAATATCCTTAAAAATAACCAATCGTGCAATTGAACAAACTAACTCGAAAAACAGAAGATGATAAGGTACATAGAAACTGTATAGGGGGCCATCACCAAGTTTACCATATCTCAAATATTTTGCTGATATAGGGTCATCAGTTGTTGCGAAAACAAATACGCCCGGACCAGGTTTTGCCCCAACAACATAATCTACGATTCCACCCAGTTCCCTCAACTCATCCACATCAGGATAAACTCCTGAAGTCATTTCATCAACATGTCCATTAAAATAAGGACCTATCATTCCCCGTTTTGCCACTCCCATATTTGTTGCATTCGCGGTAGTCGCCTGCTCAATGGAAATTTTTGTGCCGTCAGCAAAACTAGTAACCATTTCCGGAGTCATTCCCCATTGTTTTGCGAAAGAAGCTTGAGTAGTTGGATTTCGATACCGATCCTGTAATCCTTTAATATTTCCACATATCAAAGGCTCAAATCCTTTCATTTTAACATGACGAAACAAGTTTTGAGTTACACCCGGTTGATCACCATCTCCCAATGTATACAGTACATTATTTTCGGCAGCTTTTGCTTTCAAGTATGGTCCAAATGTTGCTTCCAATTCTGCATTGAACGAAACAACATGCTTACCATTTTCAAAAGCCTTTATAATATTTTCAAGGGCAAAACTAATTAGCCCAGTCAACTCAACTAAGACTTCTACTTCAGTACATTCAATTAATGCACCAATATCTTTGGTTATTGCTGTATATCCATTTTCAATTGCAATGGCCATTTCACGTGGACTAAAAACTATTTTAGTTTTATGGACTCCAGCTAATTTCAGTGCATCCTGGGCTTTTTCAATTGTCCGATTGTAAACAGCAACAACAATCATTCCTGGAGTATAACGACTTATCTGATTAATTACTCCTTTCCCCATTTCTCCAGCGCCAATGATTCCAACCTTAATCGGGTTATTCTCATCTTGCCTCTTCTGTAAGGCTTTATCAACAATTATCATAATTTATAATTTTAAGGAAGAATGATATTTTTAAAATTAGGATGCATAGTATCCCTGTCAGAAACTACTTCTGCTTCAATAGGCCAATCTATCCCAATTTCTGGATCATCCCATCGAATTCCTCCTTCTGCAGACGGTTTATAAAATTGTGTTACCAAATATGTTACTTCACTATTATCTTTTAAGGTGATAAATCCATGAGCAAACTTCTCAGGAACATACAGCATTCTATGGTTGTCTTCCGTCAATTCGATACCAAACCATCTTTTAAACGTTGGCGAGTCCTGACGAAGATCAATAATCACGTCAAAAATGGCTCCCCGGATGCAACGAACTAACTTTGTCTCTTCATAAGGATTTACCTGATAGTGCATGCCTCTAAGGGTGCCCTTAAATTTATTAAAAGATGTATTCGATTGAACGACATTTCCATTTAAACCTTGTTCTTCCATTTCCTTTTGGCACCATGATCTTCCAAAAAAACCACGTTCATCCGCAATTTTATTAATATCAATGACGTAAACTCCTTCTATTTCTGTCTTGTTAAATATCATTCCCGTTTCTATTTCATTAGTAAAATTTCGCTTCAAATTTTTGGAGTAATTTTATTGAAAAGTTAAATCAGCATAATGGAATATATGACTCACTTAATCGTTCCCCTTCTTCCAAATCTTGAAAAACTTTTAAATTCGGAATTACCGTTACAAACTTACTGTCCCATTCTTTTGTAAATTGTAAACTGTTTACGATTTCATTTTTTAAATTCCAAGCTAAAATAACAATGAAATCAGGTTTAAACTCCTTAATTATATCAGGTGAATAAACGCAAATATGACTTCCTGGCAAATACTTATTTTGTTTATGCGGAGAAGAATCTACTACAAATTTGATGAGATCATCACCTTTGATTCCACAATAATTCAATAATGTATTTCCTTTAGCAGCAGCACCATAACCAATAACTTTTTTCCCTTCAAAATGACATTTCAACAAAAAATTTAAAAAGTCGTCTTTAATTTGATTAACCTTTTCCGTAAAATCTTTATAAAATGCGTCAGTGTCAACTCCAGCATCTGTTTCTTTGCTTATCATTTTCTCAACATTTGACGTAACTGCCTTTGAGTCATCTTCTTTATGTTTCACATAAATACGCAACGATCCACCATGAGTTGGAATTTCTTCAACATCAAACACTTCAAGTCCAAATGATCCAAATATTTTACTGACCGTATAAAAAGAAAAATATGAATAGTGTTCATGGTATATTGTATCGAATTCACAATCCTCTACCAACCGCAATAAATGAGGAAATTCTATTGTTATTATCCCTTTCTGACTAAGTGCTTTTTTTAATCCAATTACGAAATCATTTATATTTGGAACATGCGCCAAAACATTATTTCCAATAATTAAGTCTCCTTTAATGTTATTTGGTATGAAGCGAGTATCAACAAAATCGCTTCCAAAATAATCAACAATAGTATCAATCCCTCTATCGATTGCTACTTTTGCTGTATTTGCTGCAGGATCAACTCCTAGAACATCATATCCTTTGTCTTTAAAATATTGAAGCAAATACCCATCATTTGACGCAATCTCAATAACTTTAGTTTCAGTACTAAATTTAAAGCGACTAATCATCATTTCAACATAACTCTTAGCATGTTCGAGCCAAGTACTAGAGTAAGAAGAAAAATAAGTGTACTCATCATTAAAAATTTTGCTAGAATCTGCGATCGTTCCAACCGAGACCAATCGACAATTGTTACAAACATAAATTTTTAATGGTAAATAGATTTCTGGTTTCTGCAATTGCTTCTTATTTAGCATTGCATTTGAAGGTGGACAATTGATCAAATCAATGAAAACATCCTTCAATTTCATGTTGCAGTGACGGCATTTCATAGATTAATAATTTCTAATTTTTCAGATTAAATCTTAAGCTAACTATCGATCATTTTTTCTTAATAAAGTTGTGGATCAAAATAACTGATCTGCCATTGATCCAAAATTTTCACTTAGGCAATCGATTACGATTTGAGGGGCTGATAACATATATTGAATCCAATTTACTCGAGAATTCAAATTAGCATCTATTTTTTATATTAAACTGCAGTCGTTCATCTGCTATAAACAGTAATGACTAAAACTTCACTAAAAAATACACTAAAATTCTTCAAATCACTTAAAACTAACAAATGAAATTACTCAATAAGTCTTACTCTCTCATTATACTATTTTAATATGTGCCCGTTAATAATCATTTTATAGATGCTTTCTCATTATAATCGAGAATTTGTTTCATCGTAAACTCAAACATATCACTTTCTTCATGATACCGTTTATACCACTCAACGGTTCTTTTAATTGTTTCCTCATACCCCCAAGCAGGGTACCAGTTCAACAAATGGTAAGCTTTATCGATTGTAAGGTTCAGCAAAGATGCTTCATGCACAGATTCAACATCATCATGTGTCCATGATCCTGCTCCCCAATTCTTTAAAATTTCTTCAACTAAAATCTTTACTGGCTTATTTGAAGAAAGGTTAGGACCAAAATTAAAACTATCACAAAACAACTGATTTTCAAACTCCTGTTCGAAAAGTTTTGCTCCTAGGAGCAAATAGCCACCTATTGGTTCAAGTACATGTTGCCAAGGTCTGGTAGCATAGGGATTTCGCACATGAATATTTTCGCCTTTCGATAAGGAACGAATACAATCAGGGACAATTCGATCTTTTGCCCAATCTCCTCCCCCTATAACATTACCTGCCCTCACAGATGCAAGTTGAACTCCATGCGTCTCTATTTTTAATGGATCAAAAAATGAGCGCCTATAAGATGATATTACTAGCTCCGCTGCACCTTTACTTGCAGAATAAGGATCATGCCCTCCCATTGGATCAACTTCCCTGTAACCAAAAAGCCATTCTTTATTTTCATAGCTTTTATCTGATGTAATACAAACAATTTTTGTTCTAATCCCAAGTTCCCGAACTGCCTCTAAAATATTTGCAGTTCCCATAATATTAACATCAAAAGTTTCAAGAGGAATTGAATATGAATCACGAACTAATGGTTGTGCTGCTAAATGAAAAATAATATCAGGTTTTGTATCCTCAATACATTCTTTCACATCACTATAGTTACGCACATCACAAGTATATTGCTTAACTTTCTTTCCAAGCTGTAGCTGTTCATACATCGATGGATTGGTAGGAGGATCAAGTGAGTATCCAGTTATCTTAGCTTCCAGATTCAACAACCACATTGTCATCCAGCTCCCTTTAAATCCAGTATTACCAGTAACTAATACAGATTTACCCTTATATGACAAAAGCCTTTCCAACATATTATCTTAATTATATCACCAAACTTTCCAAGGAGCAGTCCCTGATTCCCATAAATTTTCCAAAACATTCTTATCTCTAAGCGTATCCATTGGCTGCCAGAAATCAGTATGTTTATATGCAAATAAGTTCCCACTAGTAGCTAATTCCTCCAATGGTCCCTTTTCAAAAACTGTTGAATCGCCATCAATCAAATCCAATACTTCTGGCTCTAGAACAAAATATCCACCATTAATCCACGCGGTACCATCAGTATCTCCTTTAGGTTTTTCTTTAAAATAATTAATTTGAGTATTATCTCCATGAAGTGTAAAGACCCCAAAACGACCAGGTTGTCGAACAGATGTCAGGGTTGCATTCTTCCCATGGTTCTTATGAAACATGATTAAATCATCAATATTAATATTACATACTCCATCACCGTAGGTTAAGCAAAACGTTTCGTCGCCAATGTAATCTTTCACCCTTTTAACCCGACCACCTGTCATCGTATTCTCACCGGTATCAACCAGGGTAACCGACCAAGGTTCAGAATTCATATTATGGACTTTCATATTATTTGTCTTCATATCAAACGTTACATCAGCAGTATGAAGAAAATAATTTGAAAAATATTCTTTAATCATGTAACCTTTATAACCACAGCAAATAATAAAGTCATTGATCCCATAATGAGAATAAGTTTTCATGATATGCCAAAGAATTGGTTTTCCTCCAATTTCAACCATCGGTTTTGGACGCACTCCACTTTCCTCACTAATACGGGTTCCAAATCCTCCCGCAAGAATAACAGCTTTCATAATTTAATATTTTTGAATTTTACTCTTTTAGAAGATGTATTCAACCCTTTCCTATACTCCTCAAATCAAACCCAATTTCTGTTAAATTACTTCGGTCTAAAATATTTCGCCCATCAAAAACAAAAGCAGGTTTTAACATTCGGTCATAAATTGTAGTCCAGTCTAACGTCTTAAATTCATCCCATTCAGTTATAACTGCAATGGCATGAGCTTTATCCGAAGCAGAATATGCATCTTCATGCACAAACAATTTTTCAGAAATTGATTCTTCGTTTCCATAACCAGCATAAACCAGATCCTTTATCATTTGATGCTTTGTAACTTTTGGATCGTATACATGAATTTCCGCCTGATCTTGCATTAATTGACCAGAGATATAGATAGCGGCTGACTCTCGAGTATCATTTGTATCCTTCTTAAACGCCCAACCCAAAATGGCTATTTTCTTTCCGGAAACGGTATTAAACAAGGCATCAATTATTTGTTTTGAGAAACGGTGTTTTTGATAATCATTGATTTTAATTACCTGTTCCCAATAATCGGCAACTTCAGGCAATCCAAAATGATGACTTAGATATACCAGATTTAAAATATCCTTCTGAAAACATGAGCCTCCAAAACCAACTGAGGCCTTTAAAAATTTTGAACCAATTCGGGAGTCCGCACCAATTGCACGTGCAATCTCATCAACATCCGCCCCAGTCTTTTCGCACAGTGCTGAGATTGAATTGATCGAAGAAATCCGCTGTGCTAAAAATGCGTTTGCTGTCAATTTTGATAATTCTGAAGACCATAGTTTTGTTTGTACAATACGTTCACGTGGTACCCAGTTTGCATATACTTCTGATAATAATTCGATCGCTTCCAGTCCATCTTCGTCCTGATCGCCACCAATCAGAACCCGATCTGGCTCCAACAAATCTTCAACAGCTGTTCCTTCTGCTAAAAATTCAGGATTCGATAAAACCTGAAATTTCACATCGGAACTATTCGCTTCCAATATCGTTTTTATACTTTGTGCTGTTCGCACAGGTAATGTAGATTTCTCAACAACAATCTTATTTTCCTTCGCTTCATCTGCAATTTGACGAGCGCATAACTCAACATATTTCAAGTCAGCTGCCATTCCTTTTCCGACTCCATATGTTTTAGTTGGAGTATTTACTGATATAAAAATCATCTGCGCATCTGCAATTCCTTTAGACACATCAGTTGAAAAGAATAGATTTTTCCCTCTAGTAGATTTTACGATATCTGCTAAGCCGGGTTCGTATATTGGAAGTTCATCTAAATTATCAGAATTCCAGTCAGCAATCCTCTGGGGATTTACATCAACTACATTTACTCGTATATGTGGGCACTTTTGAGCTATAACTGCCATGGTTGGGCCACCTACATATCCGGCACCAATACAGCAAATTGAAGTAATTTTCTTTCCTAACATTAATTAGTATTGTTTCTTTGGTTTTTTAATTATTTGATTTCTAATCCAATGTTTTAATATCTTTAATTTGGATTTCAGTGTGTACGCAATATCCTAATTCCCTAAATCGAAGTACAATTCTATTTTTACCTCTGATCTCAATGACCTCACCTTTGACTCCCTTAAGTAATCCTGATTTTACTTCCACCTTATCTCCACGTTCCAAATCATCAACAGTCGCTTCAATATTTTGATTAAAGTGTAATAGAAAAAGTTTTAAGTCTTCAATTTGTTTTTCAGGAATTGATGCTGCTTTTCCATTAAATGAAATATAACGCACAGCTCCATCAGTATTTAAAACTTTATAATACTCTTTATTACTAACTTTTACGAATAAATAGCTTCTCAGGAGAGGTTCTTCAATCTTTTTTACTCTATCACTCCATTGTTTATCTTCAACCTTTAACGGTAAATAACATTCAATATTTTGTGATTCAAGTAGCTTATATAATTTCTTTTCGTATCTGGATCTGGTATATACGGCATACCATTGATATTTACTATTTAAAGTCATTTATTCTCCATTGGAAATGAACTGAAAGATTGGAAAATCAAGATACAACCAGTTCAAATAGATTACTTTTTTTTTCAATTATAATATTGCGATTAAAATTACAACATTTTTAAAAAACAAAAAGTAGAATTATCCTTAAACTGAAGTTTAAATATCTACGAAAGAAATTTAGAAATTGGATATCTATCAAATAATCTGAAGAGTTATTTTTGCTGGTTCTTCACAGCTTCGCTCCTTCACTCCCAATAAGGTGTGTGTTCGAAGCACGATAAATCTTGAATACAATAACGAATATCCTACTATTTTTCTTTACTGGCAACTAATAAAAATCTAGATTCTTTTGGCAAAATTGCTTCAGGAAACTGTTTGTCAACATATTGGAGCGTCTTAAGAATTATTGCTTTTTATAAATATCAGTAAAATTACCACCAGCCTAAAAACCCTTATTTTTCAGGTGTTGGGTGATTTCCGCAAGGATAATTTTGAAATGTGTAGATATTAAATATTTCGAAATTGAATTTGGAAAGAACTTTAATCAAAATCAGGACGATTTATTCTTCAATAATTCCCATTTGTTTCATTAAAAAACTCGCATTCATTGTGGAAGTAACACCTTGAATAAGTTTGTAGTCAAATATGAGGCTTTCGTCATTTAATTTGATATCAAAACATAAGTTATTGATGTTTTGAGGATAAGTGCTACTCAACCTTGTCAATTCCAAATCATGAGTTGCAACTACGCCATTGGCTCTTAGATGAATTAACTGTTTTATGAGCTCTCTGGAACCAGATAATTTATCATGAGAATTGGTCCCTTTCAGCATTTCATCAATTAATAAAAATAGCTTTTCACCATTACGAATTCGCTTCAGCATATTTTGGAGGCGAAGCAATTCTGCAAAAAAGTATGACTCGTCTTTATGGAGATTATCGGTCGTACGCATGTTTGAGTAAAGAAATGCTGGTTTAATTGTAAACCAACTTGCACATACACGGCAACCATTTAAAGCCAAAATAAAATTCACCCCCAATGCCCTTAGGAAAGTACTTTTACCTGCCATATTTGCCCCAGTAACAATCGCAATTTTTCCTTCTCCATTCATTCGAAATGAGTTACCAATTCGTTTCTCTGAATTAATAAGTGGATGGGCTAAATCATTAGCGGCATAATGAAATTCATCTTTCTCAAAAGAGGGAATCGTCCATTCCGGATGATTGTGATTCAAATTGCCAAGACTGCAAAGAGCATCCAACTGGGATATTACATCAAAGCATTGATAAAAGAAGTCTTTGTATTTTAACTGCCAGTTGTTTAGCTGATAAACACAAATTAAATCCCAGATAAAAACGAATTCACCAATGAATGCAAAAATGAGATTTGCACGGTAATCAAACCTTGCCATTGTCCTTTTCAAATCAACAAAAACCTCACTTGCCTTTTTTTCACGAGTTAGTAATCTTCCTTTTAACCGAACTAATTCTTCTGACTGAAACCCCTTTTTTTCAATCATTAAGATAAGCTCGAGGTAGCTTTGCAATATTTTTGATTGCTTCCCAAATCTATTATAGTATGAGGAAATTACTTTTCGAAATACAAAAAGGACGAACCCATTAAATAAGAAGGATAACAATGCCACTGACCATGGTACAATTGAAAAAGAAAGTAACAGTAGCAACATAAAATTGACAGCTGGTAAAATGAATACCAGCCATTTCACCAAGTTCCATTTTGTTTTCTCTGTAGATTCGGCAAGTAGTTTCAGTAGTTTAAAATCATCTTCATCGTGTGTTTTTCCTTTCGCTTCATAAAATTGCCGCCATCTAGTATGCTTCGAAAGCTCTTTCAGTGCTTCCTGCCGTTGCTCTAGTCGCTCAATGTCTGTCATTGGATTTGAAAGGTATTCCGCCAATTTTTTCCGTCCAAGTTGAGTTGTCGTGCGATTCAAAAACTGAAAAACAGAATCTTCTCCAAATAAATCCAAATCATTTGAAAATGGATGCTCTCCATCCTTAAAATCATCACCTCCATCAAACTGTGAATATTCCTCAGAAACTGCAAGTAATTCCTTTTGATTAATCTCAATTAGGTTTCCATACAATCTCTTCTGCTTCTCTCTTTCAATGAATTTTTTAATCCAATAAAAGAATAGCACAACAGAAACAACAATGATAGATAATGCAAATGGAGCACCTAACACTTTATAAAAGACAAGAGCTAATATAAAACTCACAAATGCGAGTAATCTCAATACTGATAAAAGTTGAATTCGCTTTTTGATTTCCGCAAACTTCTGCCTATCAGATTCAAGATAATTTTCATATTTCAGAAAAAGTTCACTTTTCATCTTACAACAAATGTATGTGCAGCAAACGGTTCACCACTAATAGCACCATAATAACGACAAATAAAAAGGAAATAATAAGAGAGTAGCTTTCTGCATTTTCCAGTGAAGTTTCGCCTAATCTTGGTTTTCGGTGCAAATAGTATCTGTTTTCCAAATAGCTCAATAAAACGGAAAAAGCATAACCTATGAGACTTCCTACAATTATTCCCATAATGATATCTCCAGGATAATGAAGCCCTAAATAAATTCGTGTATAACTTGCCAGAAGTGCCCAACCAAAAATTAAAATAGAAAAACGATAATTCCTGAATAACCGTGAAGTAAACATCGCTACCGCAAAGGTATTGGTAGCATGAGATGAAAAGAAGCCGTAAAGGCCTCCCCTTTTTAGTACAATGTGAACTAAATCCTGAATTTCCGGATTTTGAGAAGGTCTGAAACGTTGTACTGTTTCTTTAATTAGTACAGATAGTTGATCTCCAATTAAGATTGTTAGAACCAACAAAAGTAAAATAAAGACTGCCTTGGCACGGTATTTCTTAATGATAAACCAAATCAATGAAATATAAAACAACAGCCATACTTCAGTGCGAGTAAATAGCGACATCGCCACGTCCCAAAACGGAGTATGTTTGCTGTTAAAAAAGAAAAATAGACTTTGATCAAGTTGTGCTATAGACTCGAATAAACTCATTATTTACTGTTCAGAATACGCCAGATTTTATCTTTCAACGGCAAAATCCCATGTCCAGTTACCGAAGATATAAAATCATGTGGAATATCATGCAACTCTTTGCTAATTTCCAATTGTAATTCTTCATCCAGGAAATCGGATTTGCTAATAACTAAATACCGTTCTTTATCCAATAATTCAGGGTTGAATTTCTCAAGCTCATTCAACAAAATATGATATTCTTTCCGATGGTCCTTACTATCAGCAGGAACCATGAATAACAGCATAGAGTTTCGTTCGATATGTCGTAAAAACCGAAGTCCTAATCCTTTTCCCTCGTGAGCTCCCTCAATAATTCCTGGAATATCTGCCATAACAAATGATTGATTATCACGATAAGAAACAATTCCTAAATTAGGCACCAAGGTTGTAAAAGGATAATCTGCAATTTTTGGTTTTGCAGCAGATACAACTGATAGTAAGGTTGATTTTCCGGCACTTGGGAATCCAACAAGCCCAACATCGGCTAATATTTTCAATTCAAGGATCTTCCATCCTTCAGCACCCTCTTCACCCGGTTGTGCGTATCTCGGCGTTTGATTTGTCGCCGATTTGAAATGCGTATTTCCAAGTCCACCGCGTCCGCCTTTTGCCAGATAATTTGTTTCGCCATCCTTTGTAATTTCAAAAAGAAATTCTCCGGTTTCACCATCTCGTGCGACTGTACCCAATGGCACTTCAATCATTATATCCTCTCCATCAGCACCAAAGCTACCATGGCCACTACCAGATTCGCCATGTCCGGCAAAAATATGTTTCTTATATCTCAGGTGTAACAAGGTCCACATTTGAGCATTGCCACGAACCATAACATGACCGCCTCGTCCACCATCACCACCATCTGGTCCCCCTTTAGGAACGAACTTTTCACGTCTCAGGTGTGTTGACCCAGGGCCTCCATTTCCCGATCGGCAAAAAATCTTCACGTAATCTACAAAGTTGCTCTCAGCCATGCTTTTTTTTTATTTAAATTAAAGAATAAAGACGAATGCAGCCAGTACATTCGTCTTTATTTCAATGAACAGTCTTTTATAATTTACCAACGGTAGTTTCCAGACGAGATGCAATATCTTCGACAGAGCCCATACCATTAATGCAAAAATGCTTCTTTTGAGCTGTATAATACCTCTTTAAAGGCGATGTTTTCTCATTGTAAACCTGAATTCGGTTTTCAATGATTGATTCATCCTGATCGTCTGATCGACCAGAAGTTTTACCTCGACTTAACAATCGGGCAATCAATTCCTTTTTTTCTACTTCCAGCGATAACATACCAGACACCGGTGTTCCATTCTCCTCTAACAATTTATCTAGTGCTCCTGCTTGCTCAACAGTACGAGGGAATCCGTCAAAAATAAATCCTTTCACCTGTTTATTCGCATCCAATTTGTTTTTTATCATCCCAATCACCACTTCATCAGGAACCAATTCTCCTTTATCCATATTCTTCTTGGCTTCTAATCCAAGTGGCGTTCCTGCAGCAATTTCACTTCTTAACAAATCTCCAGTTGAAAGGTGGATCAACCCAAACTTTTCAATCAGGTATTCAGCTTGTGTGCCTTTACCAGCTCCGGGTGGTCCAAATAAAATAAGATTTAACATGGTTTTTTAATATTGAATTTTGGTTTTTATTCTACGACTTTGTAAATGTCGATCAGATTTCGCCCCCTTCCATCATAATCCAAGCCATACCCAACAATAAAATCATTTGGAATTTCAATTCCTACATAGTCAATCTGAACATCTTTTTCCAACGCGTCAGGTTTTAACAGCATGGTTGCAACAAGTACTTCTGCAGGCTTCTTTGCTTCAATTTGTTTGATTGTATTATCAATCGTAATTCCAGTGTCAATGATATCTTCCAGCACCACAATAGTTCTATTTTCCAGATTTTCATTTAAGCCAATCAACTCTTTTACCTTTCCAGTTGTTGAAGTACCATCATAGGACGCAAGTTTCACAAATGAAATCTCTGCATCCAATAAAGTAATTCGTTTGAAGATTTCGGCAGCAAACATGAAAGAACCGTTTAACACACAAAGAAACAAGGGATTCTTCCCCTCAAGTTTTTCATTCATCTCATCGGCCATCTTTTCGACTACTGACCTGATTTTTTCATACGAGATGAATAATTCAAACTCCTTATCTAATACTTTAATATTCCCCATTCTATTAATTTTGATGTATTATTTATGAAGAGGTAAGTTTTAATATCTGTTTAATTTGGGCTATTTTAGCCTAGAATTTTAAAAGCACAAAGTAACAAAAAATAATTGCTCAACTGAAAAATTAATATTAAAAGATGAAGGCAAAAGTTAGTATCATTATGGGAAGCACCTCGGATCTTGGGGTTATGGAGGGTGCTGCTAAAATATTGGATCAATTTGAAATTCCTTTCGAAATAAATGCTTTATCGGCACATCGGACACCTGCCGAAGTTGAAACCTTTGCAAAAGGTGCTAAGGATCGAGGAATTGAAGTAATTATCGCAGGCGCTGGTATGGCAGCACATTTACCTGGAGTAATTGCTGCAATGACCACACTTCCAGTTATTGGCGTACCGATTAAAGCTAGTTTGGATGGATGGGATGCCATGCTTGCAATTTTACAAATGCCTCCGGGGATTCCAGTTGCAACAGTTGCGATTAATGGATCGATGAATGCTGCAATATTAGCCGTGCAAATGATGGCTCTCGGCAAACCTGAATTACAGGAGAAACTGGTTCAGTTTAAAGAAGACTTGAAAAAGAAAATCGTTAAGGCAAATCAGGATCTTTCCGAGGTAAAATTCAAATTTAAAACAAATTAGTTTTTTGTTAACTAAAAATACTGTAATTTTAAACTGCTTGTTGCTTAAGGGTGTATAATTAAATACACCTTTTTGCTATGCAGAATAAAATAATCACCCTATTCGCGTTTCTTATTAGCTTTAGTTTAAACTTAAAGGCGCAACAACCTATTGAGAATTGGCAGGACCAAATCCTTGATTTCATAGAATCAACTTATTCAGGAGATGAAAATCTGGATGTTGAACAATTGATTGAAGATTTGCAGCGACTTGCAGAAAACCCCTTGAATATTAACAATTGTAGTTTTTATGATCTTAAACAATTAAGTCTGCTAAGTCCAATTCAAATTCAAAACCTTTTATCGTATCGAAAGAATTATGGGAAAATCCTATCTGCCTATGAGTTGATTGCAGTTGATGGATTCGAACCAACTTTAATAAAAGTAATCCAACCATTTATTTATTTTGGTGATTCCCAACAAGATTCCATTAAATCCTATTCTAAGCAGGAGATCATTTTAAGGGCAACCCAATTAGTAGAAAAACAAAAGGGATTTAAAGAACCTAAAAAATATGAAGGTAGTCCTTTGAAGTTTTATACCAGATACCGTTATTCAACTCAACAAATTAATTTCGGATTAACGGCAGAAAAAGATGCCGGGGAGTCATTCCTTCAATCTTCCAACAAAACTGGTTTTGATTATTTCAGTGGTTATGCCAGTTATAATTCCAGAAATAATGAAAATCAAATTATAGTTGGGGATTACAGATTACAGTTTGGTCAAGGGTTGGTCGCATGGCAAGGTTTTTCTTTGGGTAAATCTTCAGAAGTAACCCAAGGAGCCAAGTTCAACCAGGGAATAAAACCGTATACTTCTACCAATGAAAACATGTATATGAGAGGTATAACAAGCCTATTAACACTCGGAAAATTCAAATTCACTCCATTCTTTTCAATTAAAAATTTCGATGCAAATATTGATAGTGTAAATCAACAGGCAATTTTTACATCTTTCCAAACCAGTGGTTTGCATCGGACACAAAGTGAAATAGCTGATAAGAATTCGGTACAAGAACGATCAATAGGTTCCTATCTAACTTTCAGTGGACATAATTACACCATTGGAATTACTGCATTAAACACAAAATACAATCTTCCTCTTGATCGTCGCGATGCAGAGTACAACCAATTTTTGTTTGAAGGGAAACAACTTTCAAATTTCTCCATAGATTATCAAGTTGGCTTTAATCGATATTTTCATTTTGCCGAATTTGCAACCAGCTCTACCAAAGGAATGGCAATAATTACAGGAATACTAGCCAAACCCATTGACAAAATAGAAACCTCCATAATATACCGGAATATTGGGAAAAGATACAATGCGCCATATGCAATGGCTTTTACAGAAGGCAGCAAAATAAATGACGAAGAAGGTATATATATTGGCATGAAACTATTCCCTGCTCCAAAAATTAGTCTTGTGCTTTATGCCGACTATTTCAAACACCGATCGATTAAATACACGACGATTGCTCCCTCAAAAGGAAGCGAATACCTTTTCCAAGTCAATTATCAATTAAATAGAAAATGGGAAACATACGTCAGATATTTCTACGAAATAAAACCAGTAAAAGCAACTGTTGACGGTGAAAAGATCAACCTAAATCAAACCAGGCAAAAACTTCGAATACATGTTTCTGGAGACCTTTCAAACCGGTTCTTTCTAAGAAGTCGTTTCGAATTATCGAGATACGCACATGATCACCATTCAAAAGGCTTCCTGCTATTCCAGGATATCGGATTTCAATCCGAAAAACTGAATTCAAAATGGTGGTTGCGGTTGAGCTACTTTAATACTGATGATTACGATGCTAGAATCTACACCTACGAAAATGACTTACTTTATCAGTTCGCCATACCTGCCTTTTACAACGAAGGAGTCCGTTCATACCTAAATGGAAAAGTTAAAATTTGTGAAAAAACTGAGATTTGGATAAAGGCTTCAAGAACTTGGTTCTTTGATGTAGAAAGCATTGGAAGCAGTTACAGCCAAATTGATGGAAATAAAAGAACTGAGTTGAAAATACAACTTAGGCACAGGTTTTAAGCATCATTTTGTATCTTTGCCGCCAATTAATATGGAATGGGGGCAAAAATGAGTTTTGATGACATTAGACCGTACGAAGATCATGAAGTCAATCAATACGTTAATGTATTGCTAAATGACGAAATCTTCCAACAGGTTTTGTTCTTTATTTTTCAGGACGAAAAGAAGCTTAAAGAAGTCAAATACATGCTCAGTGGTATAAAAACCATTGAAGAGCTGCAGATGGGTTTTATGTATCCATTAATCAAAGAATGGATTATTGGTAAAACCACCAGTGGTGTTTCATACAGTGGACTTGATAAGCTGGACAAAAATGAAAGCTATTTATTTATTTCCAATCACAGAGACATTATTCTGGATTCAGCAATCCTCAATTATATTATTGTAAATGCTGGCATGAATACAACAGAAATTGCCATTGGAAACAACCTGTTAATTTACGACTGGATTTTGCACACTGTTAAGCTGAATAGAGCTTTCGTTGTAAAACGTAATCTTCCTGCCAGGGAATTGTTATTAGCTTCTAAAAACCTTTCAAAATACATTAGAAAAGCAATTACAGAACGAAAACGTTCCGTTTGGATTGCCCAGCGAGAAGGCCGCACTAAAGATGGCTTTGATCAAACTCAGCAAGCATTACTGAAAATGCTTAATCTGAGTAATGAAAAAGGTTATGCGGAAGGATTCCGTGAATTAAAAATAGTACCTCTATCAATAAGCTACGAAAGGGAACCGTGTGGAATTTCAAAAGTTGAAGAATTATACAAACGGGAAAGCGAAGGGTTTGAGAAAACTCAGGAGGATGATCTCAAGAGTATGGCTTTTGGATTAACCAGACCTAAAGGGCGGGTTCATTTTTCATTTGGAAAACCAATTGATGCTCCTTTAGATGAGTTTGCATCTTCGGAAAACCAGAATGAAAGCATACAAAGACTTGCTGAATATATTGATGAGCGCATATACAAGAACTATAAACTTTGGCCAAACAATCTACTTGCAGCGGATCTCCAAAACGGATCGAATGAACATCGAGAAAAAATAGACGAAGCAACCCGGGCGAAATTTGATGAATTACTTACTGATTTGGTTAAAACAATTGGAGTTGGAGATGCCCAAAGGCAACAAGAACTATTTATTGAAATGTATGCAAATCCAGTGTTAAATGCTGAACGAATCCGAGAATTAAAATAATTCACAACCATAGTACAACCAGAAAGGGACTTTGTTAGTCCCTTTTTTATTTTCTTTTTTTTATAATACGGAATGGCATCCATTTTGTGGCTTGATTTGTTGTATTCTTAAAAAGAAAGGAGTTGGTTATGAAACGAATAGCAATTGTCATCAGTTTACTCATCGGTATTTTTTGGATAGCTGAAGCGCAAGATAAACAAGTTAAAGCAGATGAAATAAAACAACTCATCGAAAGCCAGCAATTTAAATTTACTGCTCGATCCGCAAATCCGCTCATAGGAGGAAGAATTGATCTCACTTCTACTTACGATTTCACAGTCGATAGCATGAAAGTTGAAGCATGGTTACCTTATTATGGAAGAGCCTACCGTATAGACTATGGCAGCACGAACGGCGGCATCAAATTCAAAGAAACGGCAGAATCTATTGACATAAGTTTGAATAAAAAGGAAAATGCCTACAAAGTCAAAATTGTAGTGGATACTAAAAACGATTATTATCAAATCTATTTGGAAGTGGGACTAGCTGGATATGGAATTTTAAACATCTCGTCAAATAATCGACAATCAATTTCCTTTTATGGCATTATTGAACCACTTGATTAGTTACTCATTCAGTTACAACAGAGCAACTAAAAATCGTAAAAACGAAAGATTTCATATTCACTACAAAAAGTGTAGTTTGGATTCAATCATGCCTACTAATCCTCCTACTTAATGTGTGTTTCATACATATTCAAAAGTATAGAGAGTGTTGTCTGTTCTAATATATTTCTACGAATACTACAAAGTATCAATAAAATATATAGAATTAAGAGCTTTTGAGCTAACAATTTTAACCTTGGTAAAAAAAGGAAATAAAAAACCCTGTGCTCTGGAGAACACAGGGTTTGGAAAGATTGGCGACGACCTACTCTCCCACATTTCTGCAG
>NZ_JBQYLI010000020.1:0-92291 GCF_052690465.1 Sunxiuqinia sp. A32 | reverse complement strand
AAAAATAGAACCAGGAAAAAACCAAATGAGAAAGAAAAAAAAAACGTCCCAAAAACTTGTTTTGAGACGGCCTCTTTCTTACTCGTATAATAATAGTATTACATTTCGTATTTATATTCGCCCAGATCACTTAAGTCAGATGTGCGAATAAATTCAGCATGACCTTTTACTTGTTCTTTTGCCATGCGAATGTAGTTTTTAGCTGACTTCACAAACATTGGTTCCCTGTTTGCATCCAACACTAACAAATAGCTCATAATAATGTTACCTGCCATTTCAACCATCCTACGTGCATGGAAATCTACAAATTCATTGTCATTCACTGAAACAACTTTATTAACTGCCTGCTCGTATTCGTCAGTTAGAATAATCAAAGTACGTTTCAAGTGTTCCAATTCAGGTGAAACTTTTTCAGCTTCATATACGCGTATTTGATTTAAATAAGCTCCGGTAGTTACTCCACGAATTGCTGCAACAACCTGCAATTGAGTTGTTCCTTCATAAATTGAAGTAATCCGTGCGTCACGATAAATACGCTCAACCGGATAATCTTTCATGAAACCAGAACCACCATGAATCTGAACTGCATCATAAGCCAACTGATTACTGTATTCACTTGCCATACCTTTAACCAGAGGAGTATAAATATCAGCTAAACGCTGGTACTTTTTCATTTCAGCACGTTCTTCTTTTTCAAGTGTGCGCTCTTCTGCAATGTGCATGTAAGTTTTATAAACGTCTACAAAACGAGCAGTCTCATATAACAGTGTACGGGAAGCATCCAATTTGGCCTTCATATTTGCCAACATTTCATATACAGCAGGGAAACGCATAATTGCTTTTCCAAATTGAACACGTTCTTTTGCATATGCCAAAGCTTCACGGTATGCAGATTCAGAAACACCAACAGACTGAGCTGCGATTCCCAAGCGAGCGCCGTTCATCAAGGCCATTACATATTTAATAAGCCCCATTTTACGATCACCTACCAATTCAGCAGGAGCATCTTTAAATACCAATTCACAAGTTGGAGATCCGATAATACCCAATTTGTGCTCAATACGACGTACGGTTACACCCCCATCATATTTATCGTAAATGAACATGGAAAGACCACGACCATCTGAAGTACCCGGTTCTGAGCGTGCAAGTACCAAAGAAATATGGCCATCACCATTGGTAATGAATCGTTTTACACCATTCAATATCCATTTGCCTGATTTTTCGTCGTATACAGCTTTTAACTGAACTGCCTGCAAGTCAGAACCTGCATCTGGTTCAGTCAAGTCCATCGCCATGGTTTCTCCTTGACAAACACGTGTCAAATATTTTTCTTTTTGCTCTTCGTTTGCAAATTCATTGATGGTTTCAGCACAATCCTGAAGTCCCCAGATATTTACAAATCCTGCATCTGCACGAGAAACAATATCGGCAGCCATAATGTAAGGCACAATTGGAAAGTTCAAACCTCCATATTGACGAGGAAGAGACATTCCCATCAAACCAGCCTTGTTAAGTGCATCAATGTTTTCTTCGGTTCCACGAGCATAAACAACTCGTCCATCGACAACTTGCGGTCCTTCTGCATCAATAGACTCCGCGTTTGGTCCAACAATTTCACCACAAATTTCACCCACTACATCAAGCACACGATCAAAACTATCCATCGCATCTTCGTGATCCATTGGGGCAAAATCGAATTTATCTTTTTCTGAGAAATCCCTTTCCTTCAAACGAACAATTTTCTCCATTAAAGGATGTTCCAGATGGAATTTCAGCTCTTTATTATCGGTATAAAAATTAGCCATTTTCAAAATGATTTAAGGTTCACACAATGTTACTTGGTGTTCTGTTTATAATACTTGATCATTTTAGGAATGATTGTGGCAACATCGCCAGTAATCACATAATCAGCAACCGAGTTAATCGGAGCTTCAGGATCAGTATTTATTGCAATAATCTGGGCTGACTCTTCCATACCTGCGCGGTGTTGGATTTGTCCTGAGATTCCACAAGCAATATATAATTTAGGACGAACAGTAACACCTGTTTGACCAATTTGACGCTCATGCTCTGCATAGCCTGCATCGACAGCAGCACGGGAAGCGCCAACTTCTCCGCCAAGAACATCAGCTAATTCATATAGCAATTCAAAATTTTCTTTTGAACCCATTCCATAACCACCGGCAACTACGATTGGAGCAGCTTTCATATTAATTTTGCTTTTCTCCATGTGGCGTTCAAGAATTTCAACCACAAAGTCTTCTTTGCTTACATATTTTTCAACATCAAGCTTTACAACCTTGCCTTTATATTTTGGATCAAGGATTTCCTTTTTCATTACTCCTTCGCGAACTGTTGCCATTTGAGGACGACAATCCGGATTGATAATAGTTGCAATAATATTTCCGCCAAAAGCTGGACGAATTTGATAAAGCAGATTTTCGTAAGTCTTATTTTGCTTTTTGTCAACATGATCACCAATTACTAAACTGGTACAATCCGCTGTCAACCCACTATGCAAAGCTGAAGAAACCCGTGGTCCTAAATCACGACCAATCGAAGATGCTCCCATTAATGCAACTTGTGGTTTTTGTTCTTCAAATAATTTTACAATAATTGAAGTATGAGGTAAAGTTGTATAAGGATACAAACGCTTATCGTCTGCGATATATACCACATCAACTCCATAAGGGAAGATTTGCTTTTCAATACCGTCTAAATCAGCACCAATAGCAATCGCTTCCAATTTACAATCCAATTCATTGGCCAAAGAACGGCCCTTGGTCATCAATTCCTGGCTCACCTCAGCAACCTGACCTTCTTCTATTTCACAGTAAACAAATACGCTGTTCATAATCTTCCAAGTTTAAAGGTTAACCAATAGTGTGACTTTCGATCAGCTCTCTCATTAATTCATCGATGTCTTTATCATCCGAAGTAATCACTTTCGCTGCTTTAGCCTGTAATACAACATTTTCAACAGTTTTCACTTTTGTTGGAGAACCACTTAATCCTAGTTCCGCATGATCCACCTCAATGTCATTCACTGTTAATTCCGGAATGGTCAAGTATGGACGATCATTGTATAAGTGCAAGTAATCTTCATTTGAATTTTGAAGTTCGGTCACCGTTTTGGCATGTTTGTACTTCATGATCAATTTTGCATTACGAGCACGGCAGTCTGGCGCTGAACCATTCACCGTCATTACCATAGGAATTGGGCAGCTTACTTCCTCAACTCCACGCTCCAAACGGCGTTTCATGATAATCTTATTGTTCTTAATGTCTTTTACTTCCTCAACATAAGTTACTTGAGGCAAGCCAAGTTTTTCAGCAACTTGTGGCCCAACTTGTGCCGTGTCACCGTCAATAGCCTGACGACCTGCAATAATAATATCATATGCATTGTCTTTTTTCAATGCCTGTGAAATTGCGTAAGAAGTTGCCAATGTATCAGAACCTGCAAAAGCACGGTCTGTCAACAAAATACCACCATCAGCACCACGGAACATTCCTTCGCGGATAATTTCGGCAGCACGACCAGGTCCCATAGTTAAGATAGAAATTGTAGAGTCTGGAAAACGATCCTTAATACTTAAGGCTTGTTCCAGCGCATTCAAATCTTCCGGGTTGAAAATAGCCGGAAGAGCCGCACGGTTAATCGTACCATCGGCTTTCATAGCATCTTTGCCAACATTCCTTGTATCAGGAACCTGCTTGGCAAGAACGATAATTTTATAAGCTTTCATCACGGTATCTTTAGTTAGATTATTTTTAATTCAAGGCAGGCAAATATAGCCATTCAACCCAAAGAAATCAAGCAATAGCCTACGGCTCACTGTTCATCGCGATTTTAGGGTGTCATTTTTTTGTAGCTAAAAATACTAAACTCCAAAAATCTAATGCTAAAAATCTTATTCTGTGAGGTTTTAAAACAATCTAACTATTTTTTCAAAAAATCATTAATGGGCTAAGAAAGAAAGTTATTTATAATCATTATAAGAAACGACCAATATATAATTAGGAACATTGGCTGACATTTATTCTGGCGTAAAATTCTTTTATAAAGCATTTTCTACAGCATATAAAATATTAAAAGTATTTTATACTTTTGTATCACTTAACTGAAATAAAAGAATAACTAAATATGAAAATCCTGAGTCTTTCCTCAATTATTTTAATGGTAGCTTTCTCATTAAGCTGCTCAGATAAAATTGATAAAGAAATTGTAAACAAAGGTGCATATCCGATACAGGGAGTTCCTTTTAGCAAGGTACAAATCAATGATAATTTTTGGCTGCCAAAAATTGAAACTAACAGAACTGCGACCATTCCAGCTTCGTTTGAAAAATGTGAAGAGATGGGCAGAATGGATAACTTCCTAATTGCCGGTGGAAAAATGGATGGGCCCGTAAAAGGAGCAATGCCTTTTGACGATACGGATGTATACAAAATTATTGAAGGTGCCTCCTACTCCATGACCACAATCCCTGATCCGAAACTTGATGCATATGTGGATTCAATAATTCAATTAATCCAAATTGGACAGGAAGAAGACGGGTATCTAACAACTTATAAGACGATTGATTCCACTTATGCTCCTGCACAATGGTGCCCGGCAGGCGGAAGGTGGGCAAACCTGACATGTAGCCACGAATTATATAACAGCGGTCATTTATTTGAAGCAGCTGCTGCGCACTACAATGCAACCGGAAAAACTAATTTCTTAGATCTAGCAACAAAAAATGCAGATTTGCTCGTTAAAGTTTTTGGATCTGAAGATAACTACCAGGTACCAGGTCATCAGATAGTAGAGACTGGTCTCATCAAATTATATCAAATAACAAAAAAACAAGAATACCTCGACCTTGCAAAACATTTCTTAGACCTCCGGGGAGACAGTATTCACCGAACAATTGGAGAACCATACAACCAGGATCATTTTCCCGTTGTCCAACAAAAAGAAGCCGTTGGACATGCTGTTCGAGCTGCATATATGTATGCTGGCATGACTGATGTTGCAGCTCTTTTTCAAGACTCAAGCTACCAACAAGCCATCGATAACATTTGGGAAAACGTGGTTTATAAAAAGCTTTACCTAACCGGAGGCATTGGCGCTCTTCATCAAGGAGAAGCTTTTGGTGAAAACTATGAATTGCCTAACCTCACTGCCTATAACGAAACCTGTGCAGCAATTGCCAATGTATACTGGAATTACAGAATGTTCCTATTACATGGAGATTCAAAATATATAGATGTATTGGAACGTAGCTTATACAATGGAGTTATTTCCGGTGTTGGATTGGAGGGAACAACATTTTTCTACCCGAACCCATTGGAATGTGACATGCATTACCATTTCAATAGTGGTGGTAGTTTAACCCGGGAACCTTGGTTTGATTGTTCATGCTGCCCGAGTAATTTGTGTCGTTTTATGCCTTCGGTTCCTGGCTATATTTATGCAACAAATGCTGAAAAGTTATATGTAAATCTATTTATACAAAGCGAAACCGAAACAGAGCTAAACAACTCCAAAGTTTCAATCAGCCAAACATCAAATTACCCATGGGACGGAAACATTAAAATTCAAGTACACCCACAAAAGGAAACTCAATTTGCAGTTTATCTACGAATTCCTGGCTGGGCAACCGACCAACCAGTTCCGGGTGATTTATATAGATACTTAAATCATTCCGACGAAAATCCTGTGATAAAAATCAATGGTGAGACCGTAGAAGTAAAAAAAGAAAATGGTTATGCTGTATTAAACCGTACTTGGAGAGAAAACGACGTAGTTGAATATAGCTTACCCATGCAAGTTCACCAGATAATTGCAAATGAAAATGTTAAGGAAGATGCAGGTTTAGTTGCACTAGAGAGAGGTCCTATCGTTTATTGTATGGAAGAAGTTGACAATCCCGAAATCGATCTTTTAACTATCGACGGCGAAACGGATTTTTCTGCAATCTACGAACCCAATTTACTAAATGGAGTCGAAGTAATTAAAACGACTGAATTCTCGGCAATCCCTTATTATGCATGGAACAACAGGGGTGCAAATAAAATGAAAGTATGGCTCCCAAGAAATAACAATTAACCAATGAGTAAAGAGTACTATTTACTTTTATTATTAAAGGACAATATCTAAATACTAAATCATGAAAAGAAAAATTATTCATTCCATTATTTTTTTAATGGCATTTAGCGCTTACTCTTTTGGTCAGGCTACATTAAAACTGAAACCAGAAGAAGCGACAACAAAAATTAGCAAAGAAATTTACGGCCATTTTGCCGAGCACCTCGGACGTTGTATCTATGGTGGTATTTATGTTGGTGAAGATTCAGACATTCCAAACATTAATGGTTATCGCGAAGATGTAGTTTTTGCATTGAAAGATATGAAAATCCCGCTTTTGCGTTGGCCAGGAGGATGTTTCGCCGACACCTATCATTGGAAAGACGGTATTGGCCCCAAACATCAACGCCCTTCTATGGTAAATGTGCATTGGGGTGGAGTAACCGAAGACAACAGCTTTGGAACGCACGAATTCCTGGATTTCTGCGAATTGATTGAAGCCGAACCCTATGTCAATTTAAATGTTGGCTCGGGAACCGTTCAGGAAGCTTCAGAATGGGTTGAATATGTAACATCAAATAATATCAGTCCGATGGCTGATTTGCGCAAGAAAAATGGTAGAGAAAAGCCATGGGATGTGAAATTTTGGGGAATAGGAAATGAAAGTTGGGGATGTGGTGGAGATATGACTCCCGAATACTATTCGGATTTATTCAGAAGATATTCATCATACTCAAGAGGTGCCAGCTACAAAATTGCTTGCGGAGCAAATGATTACGATTACAACTGGACCGAAGTTTTAATGAGGAATACGCAACACAAAAGACATCTCATTCAGGGATTATCACTGCATTATTACACCATCGCACACAATTGGGGTGACAAAGGTGCAGCTACTGGTTTCAATGAAAAAGAATGGTTTTTATCATTAAGCAAAACGCTAAAAATGGATGAAATCGTTAGCAAGCATTCTGAAATCATGGATAAATATGATCCAGAAAAACGAGTTGGCCTGATCGTTGACGAATGGGGAAACTGGTTTAATGTTGAGCCTGGAACAAATCCAGGATTCCTTTACCAACAAAATTCATTGCGCGATGCCTTGGTTGCCGGGATTAACCTAAACATATTCAATAAGCATTCGGAAAGAGTAAAAATGGCCAACATTGCACAAACAGTGAATGTTTTGCAGTCGGTTATTTTAACAAAAGAAGACCAAATGGTTCTAACACCTACATATTATGTCTTTAAAATGTATGCGGTTCATCAGGATGCTACCCTTGTACCAATCGATCTCATCTGTGATAAATACAAGTTCGAAGGAGAAGCAATTCCTGCGATCAATGCATCTGCATCAATTAAAGATGACGTAGTTTCTATTACCCTGTGTAATTTAAATCCAAACAAAGAAGAAGAAATTGAAATTAATCTTGGCAGTCTAAACGTTTCAAATAGCAGCGGGCAAATCGTTACAGCTTCAAATATGAATGACTACAACGATTTCGGTCAGGAAGAAAAAGTGACTCTTAAAAGCTTTGACGTAAATAATCCGAAAAAAGGAAAGCTCGCAATCAAATTACCTTCAAAATCTGTTGTTTTAGTTCAACTAAAATAAGAGCATTTAGGGTAACGGATTATAGAAGGGGGCCATTCGCTCCCTTTTTTTATGTAATTCAATACAAATAGTGAAATAATCAACCAATTTTTAAGCAAAAAAGACATTTGATTGTTGATTTATTTGCGCGATCCGATAAATCTCTGTTTTAATCTACCTTTTAATAGCTTACTCGAAACTCAAAATTTCATGAAAGAATGTCTATAAAATCGAAAGTAAAATTTTCCTTTTTCGTATTTACCAGTATTGTTATAGCGTTAATTCTAGGATACATTCATGAAGGATATCACGTCAGCGATTGGATGTCGCATTTTAATGATTGGCTTCAACTTATCTTCTACTCCATCATTATTTTCATTGGACAAGTTATTTTTGCGAAGATCCTTTTAAAAAACTACCACGGCATACTAAAAGTACTTTTAAGTGCGATTGGTGGTGCAGCTATTGGTATTTTCATTTTAGTTACGCTTATTTTCACATAATAAGCAATCAGAAATCTAATTCGATTCTTGATATCACTTACAAACACGATTTTGCCTAACGCCAATCTAATTCATTTTCACTATATTGACAGTTAGTTTCTCTAACCAAATTAACTGTCAATGCGCCAGATTTTAAAAATCATTCAATTTTTCATTCTAATTCTACTTATCAGCACTGCTCTTTTCTATTATTGGGCGCATCAAGAAACTCAAGCTGAAAAATTGTTAGTCTTTAATTATCCTGAAAATGAATCTTCAGGAAGTGATAGTGTGATTGGTTTTCTTGCTTACAACATGGGCTATTTATCTGGGATGGATAATAATCTGGCCATTAAAACACCGGAGAAAGTTTATCGCCATCATTTAAATGAAGTGATTAAAGAGCTTGATCATTTACATGTCGACATTGCTGCGTTTCAGGAAATCGATTATAACAGTAAACGATCGTACAATATCAATCAACACGAAGAAATTGCCTCACGCTTTTTCAAATATTCAATTCAGGCTATCAACTGGGACAAACATTACGTTCCTTTTCCGTATTGGCCGCCATCTGCGCAATTTGGCAAAATGCTTTCAGGACAATCCACCATGTGCAACTGGGAACTTGACAATACAGAAAGAATTGTACTAAGCAAAGTAGAATCCAACCCATTTTATTACAATGATTTTTACCTGAAACGACTTGCGGTTGTTTCATTAGTTAAACATCCGCTCAAAACTTTTTGGTTAATTAATGTCCATACCGAAGCATTTGACCAACCAACGCGGAAAGTACATATTGAGAAACTTCACTCACTTTTCATGAGTAAATTAAAAGATTATCCGGTTGTTATGCTTGGTGATTTTAATAGTTCACCCGATTTTGAGTCACCGGCTATTGAAATTTTCTTAAATGACACAACAATTGGGAATGCTGCTTTTAACATTGACAACTATGAAAACAGCTTCCCTTCTGAGAATCCAGTTGAACGACTGGACTATATTTTCTATAGCAAAGCTGATTTTGAGGAAATAGATGGAGCAATTCTCCAAAATTTCAAAACAGCGTCAGATCATCTGCCTGTTTATGCAAAGCTAAAAATAAGACCATAATACTGAAATTCATACTTCTGCCAATCTTTGGAATTGGCTTCGCCCATGTCAAAGGTGTGGGTGTCGTCTATCTTCAAAAAGCGGCCACCAGTATGTCCGAAAATGTATAATAACATGTTGAATTTAATAACAGAAAATCCGACCACTTTAAATTAGTCGGATCTTCTATTGCTGATAACTTATGATGCATAAGCTATAATTAGAAAGACATTAAGTTAAAATATATAGTAGCTATTTTTTAATAAACTTAATTACTTTCAAGCTATTCTGATCACAAATATGAGCAAAATATAATCCGGATCTCAAGCTTTCTATATTCAGCTGAGCATTGCCAGATAAGCTTTTGTTCGCTAGACAAACATGGCCGTTAATATCTAAAATACTTACAGTACTACTTTCCGATATTCCTCCAAAAGTAATAGTTGTACTTGCTGGATTTGGATAAGCCGAAATATCGTTGGTCTGAATATCTGTTACATCGGTAGGATCTGATATCGAAACAATCTGAATCCAGTTGAAGTTCCACCCTCCATTTACGTCGCGAATACGAAGATCGTAAGTGCCTGCCTCGATCGTTGTCGTAAAACTGACTGTTTGGTAGGACTGCCATCCGGGAGTAACTGGCAGAGTAACAGATCCAACTTCTAAACCGTCAAGAGTAGCACCTAGCTGGCCACCGATACCAGTAGCAACCCTAAATTCAAATCTATACTCGCGGGTTACAGGAAAAGTTATGTTGTCATACTGCATCCAATCATTTTGATCAATCCATCCAACATTTCTTGTTCCTTCGGCACAATCTTCAGTGCCAATATTCAACATTGAACTATAATCTTCCGCTTCAATTTTTGACGACCATAATGAATTGTCAACCTCAATAAAGCAGGTATCAGTTTTTAAACCATCTTCGGTGGTTGCAACAACATATGCATTTCCAATTGCAATGCTCTGCAGTAATCCGCTTTCATTTACTGTTACTACATCTGTATCGCTTGATTTCCATGTGTAAGATTTGTTACTAGCATTCCATGGCAAAATTTTAGCAGAAAGCTGTTTCGTTACTCCCTCTTCGGATAGGGTTTCACTGTTCGAGGAAAGTTTAATCTGATCGACAGCAACTGAAGACTTAACTCTCACTTTTAAAGAGGAAATAGATTCGTTAAACGCTGCTGGTAAACAGCTGTTGTCTTCGCTCAGCCCCATATATTCTCCCTCAAAGTCATCTTCAAGAAAGGCGATAATCTCATAACCAGATGAAACTTTAATCGATGAAATTTCTGATGCATTAATTCCAAGTGATTGGATATCTGAACTCGTATAATCTCCGACAGACAACTTAACTTCTTCTCCCGCAAATTCGCATTCAGGGAATACAGACCCAACAAATTCGTTGTCGTCTTCAATAAATTTGAAATTATTAATATTACAAATGAAATCGGTTCCTTTATACACCAAATAGATGTTTCGAATACCTGAAACCCCAGAAACATCGCACGACACAGTAGTGTATTCACTCCAACTACCTGTATTAACTGTCGAAGCTGTACCAATAGTTTTACCGAAAGGATGATCAAGGCGGATTTCTATTTTATTATCATCAGACAAACTTGCAATTCTAAGTTCAATTTTTGTTGCAACTTTACTACCAAAATCGACATTTGTATATGCAGAGTAAAATTCATTTTTAATTCCACCCAAACTCAGACTCCCACCAACATCCGGACAATCTTCAGTAATTACACCTCTAAAGAAATCCATATCTTCAGCTTCAATCAATTGAAAAGCGTCTTTAGAAATTTCAATCGATACCGGGCAGTTAAACATGAGCGACATCGCAGTAGACGCACTAAATGCTTTTTGGTACTCATTTTCCGGAGTGCGGGTTCCCCAATAAGTTCCAATTATATTTTGAGTATTTCGGTTGTTATATGCAACTTTTGCATTTTGTTGAAGCCATAAAATATATTCAGGATCATGTGTCTCCAAAACAAAACGGCGGGCATATCGCATAAAGATACCTTTGAAACCTCCAAGATCGTTTCCTTCTTCATTATTCATGATACCAGAATTGTACATATTCTCTTTCGTGTAGTAAGCAATCTTATGAGCAATTGCCATATAGGATGGATCTTGTGTATAATCGTATAACATTAACGATGCTCCCAGGTAAGTTCCTTGATTGTAGGTTGAACTCCAGGTTCCAATCGATCCGTTGTAATTGTCGTTTACTTTTCCGGTTTCTTCGTTAAAAAGATAAAGTTTTGACCATTCGTAAATAGTCGTAGCTTTGTCGAAATAGCTAATATCATTGGTTGCCTGTGCCAGGTAACAGCACGCTACCATCGCCGGGCCGTTAATACATGAATTCGTTCCGGCAACACCCTGTTTCCAAACCAGTCCCTGACCTCCATATTGATGTGTATTTGCACGAGAAAACATTTTATCAAACTGATCTTTGGCTTTTGCAATGTATGTTGCATTATCAAACAACAATCCTGCTCTTACGCAAGCAATTACCATCCAAGCAATGTCGTCGTTGTATTCGTTCCACATCCAGTCTTGACCTTCACGGTTAATAAATATGGTATACATCTGCTCAAACATTTCTTTGTATTTATTGTCTCTGCTTACTTCGTATGCATCAACAATAATTTCCATCATTTCTGCAACTCCCCAGAATCCTTCTTGTTTCACAACCTCGTTATTTCCACGAGTATCATAATAGGCTTCTTTCCATGAATCAAAAACAATGTTTGTAATTTCGTTAGTAGGTGCCGGATCGCCAATCGTTGTAGCTTCGAAAACCCAATCCTGAGCATCTGAATTATTGGCCTCCCAAATCTGAATATTGGCTCCATCGCTATTCTCGCCTCCGTTCAGATCGACAACAAATGAGCTATTGCCCTTAGGTGTTATTAGATAACGATCATCTGCAAAGACAATATCCCATTGAACCAGATCGTTGTTTGTATCATCATATTGATTGATATTTACGCCATTGGACAAAGAACTACCATCCCTGTGCAATAGTTTTCCTGAACCAATATTCTGCAGAGTGAAAGTATTTCCTTCGACGTTAATTACTTTCCATTTTGAAGCATCCGAGTCTGTATCAGTCCAGGTATTGACGTTAGCTTCATTCGTCAATGCTGCATCACTAACATTTAATAACCGATTGGTTTTTTTTGACTTGATTTTGTAAATCGTCCCAGAGTTAATCTCGGAAGTTTGCGCCGTAGCCATATTTGCAGCCAAGGAAAATAGTGAAAGTATCACTATTACTAAACGTGTAAAATTGAAATTCATAAGTTGCTGTGTGTGTGTGTGTTGTAAAAATATCAGTTTATTCTAACATAGAATATTGCATATTACTAGCAAGCAATCATGTTTCTAGTAGACCCAAATAGCAATCTTTTCTACTAGTCGCTCACCTCTCGATTACAAATAATGGGTACAGGGTTGCTTACTAAATTATTAATTGTTGTTTTTCTTATTTATCTCCATCTAGACTCTTCTTCTCCATATTCTTTTATTTCCACATAAAACCGCGAATTGGTTTTTGATGTGGCGAAACTATATTAACAGTTTCAATTAAGTACATATTTAAAAGGGGCTTAAAGTTGTGTTTTTTCAGCAAAATAAAAAAATAGATACAGCTATTCTTGAAAATTTCAATACAGCTTCTGATCATCTGCCTGTTTATGCAAAGCTAAAAATCAAGTAATTATTCATGATTTGTTTTCTGAGCTAAACAAATTCGAAAGTTTATCCTTATTGATTATTGATTGCCATTTTCGGAACATGAATCATCGGGATTTAAGTACTTTTTATTAATAAAATTTAAAACTCTGCATATGAGACAGCCGATTCTTTTCTTCTTACTCGTTGTAGTTATCTGTAATACTGGATGTTCATCCACAGAAAAAAAAGGAGAACAATTATACACTACTTATTGTGCAGGATGCCATGGAGCAGGAATGGAAGGTACTAATGCCGGGCCAGCCTTATATCATCCAGATTGGAAACATGGCTCAAGTCTTGAAGAAATTGAGCAATCAATTGCAAACGGAATTCAAGGCACGACAATGATCGGTTGGGACAAGGTTTTAAATGAGGAGCAGATCCGGGATTTGGCAAACTATATTAAGAAATCACAAAAGCTTCCCCCATCCGAAAAGAATGCAATAAAAACAGAGTATATCAACACTTCAAAATATCGGTTGAAAATTGAGAAGATCGTAGATGAAGGACTGCAAACACCTTGGGGAATTGAGTTTATAAACTCTGATAGTGCACTGATCTCTGAAAAACCGGGCTCCATGAAATGGTTAATTAATGGGAATCTTGACAACAACGAAATTAAAGGACTTCCGGAAACGCATTTAACAAGCAGCACTGGTGGTTTTATGGATATTGCTTTTGATCCCGACTACAAAAACAATAAGTGGATCTATCTGTCATACAGCCATACGAATGACGATATTAAAAATAAAGATGCACTTGCCTTAACGAAAATTGTTCGGGGCCAAATTATTGATAATATATGGACCAACCAGCAGACTTTGTTTGAAGTCCCCGACTCGCTTATGGTTATTCGAGGGAACCGTTGGGGATGCCGCTTTCTATTTGATCGTGAGGGATACCTGTACTTTTCTATTGGAGATATGGGAAAAGCAATGGATTCTCAGCAAACCAACAAAGCAACTGGTAAAGTTTTCAGAATCAATCCGGATGGGTCTATTCCCAAAGACAATCCCTTTGTAGATGTTAATGGCGCACTGCCCCAAACCTATAGCATTGGAAACCGAAATGTGCAGGGAATTGCCCAGCATCCGGAGACAGGAGAAATTTGGGCAACCGAACATGGTCCACGAGGTGGCGATGAATTAAACATCCTTCACAAAGGTGCCAATTATGGCTGGCCTGTGATTACTTATGGAATTAATTATGATGGAACTGTCATCACAGATAAAACGCATCAGGAAGGAATGGAGCAACCCATTGTACAATGGACACCTTCAATTGCTGTTTGCCCAGCAGAATTTTGCGTAAGTCCCCTATTCCCAAATTGGAAAAATAATTTATTGGTTGGGGCGTTGGCATTCCAGGAAATAAGACGTCTGGAAATTGAAAATGATTCTATCACCGAACAGGAATTAATGATTAAAGGAATGGGTAGAATCCGCGATTTTAAATTCGGCCCGAATGGGGCACTTTATGTGTTGACCAATGATCCCGATTGCGTGCTTCGCATTGTTCCGGAAACTGAATAAACCAAACAATAACTTATTGATCTTGGTTACTAGTAAAAAACGAGGATCATGATACTGAAATTCATTCTATTGGCAATCTTTGGAATTGGTTTTGCCCATGTCGAAGGTGTGGTTGTCGTGTATCTGCGAAAAGCAATTGGCTTGCTCGAACCAAATGTTGACAACAAGCAAGCACTTGAAAAAGTACCCAAGCGATTTATCCAAATTGAAATAACTCGTGAAGCAGCCACCATTGTGATGTTGGTTACTCTTGCCCTTGTTGCTGGAGATGGCTGGCTCGATATGCTGATGGTTTTCCTATGGACTTTCGCTTTTTGGGATTTGTTTTACTACGTATCGCTTTATGCGGTCATTAAATGGCCACCCAAACTAACCACTACCGATGTTCTTTTCCTAATCCCGAAACCCTGGATTGCACCGGTTTGGTTTCCAATTGGGGTTTCAACACTTGCGATTGTTTTGATTGCAATACTTTATCTATAGCATTTTCATGTAGACAGAACATAAATTAGCATCTTTTCATTCAGACAAACAGTAAAATCCGCCAGATAAGGCACAAGCTGACCACTACTATTGATGAATCATTTGGCAATCACCTCTGGAAAGACTCTTAAAAAAATAGGAATGACATATCGATAGGTTGGAAAAACTGCGATTTTTTTTTAGAAGAAAGGAGAAATATCTTGAAAAGACCAGTATTTTCAATCGAATTATCAGGTATGTTAATAATTCGGACTATGATTCTATTTATTTAAAATCTAGTCTTGTTTTAAAAAAATCTATGTAATTTTCGTGCAAAATAAAACCAGATAAAAACTAACACCATCCCATAATTATGACTCGAAAAGTGAATCTGCTTATTCTTGGTATGTTACTTATAGCCTTTACCAATTGTAAGAAAAATCCAACCCCATCAATGAAGCTCCTGTTTGCCAAATAGTATCTCCTGCAGATGGAGACAAATTTTGGTTTGAAGATGATATCCAGCTTGAAATAACTGCAGAAGCTTTTGATGGATCTATTACAAACCTCAACATCTATATTGACAATGAAGCCGCGGAATCATTAACTTCTCCTCCTTATATCTATACATTGATTGGCAAGAGCCTCGAGATGGGAGATCATACAATTAAAGTGATTGCGACAGATGACAAATCTGAAAATTCATTTGATGAGATTCAGATTTCTTTATCAACGACCATAAAAGATGCTGATGGGAACACCTATCGAACTCTTAAAATTGGAGATCAGTGGTGGACGGCAGAAAATCTTAGAACGACTAAATACAATGATGGTACACCTATACCGCTAAAATCAAGTAGTTCTGCATGGGAAGCATCCTTCGCTGGTGCGTATTGCTGGTACGAAAATGATAAGAATACTTATAAAGACACCTATGGGGCTCTATATAACTGGTACGCTGTTGAAACTGAGAAATTGTGCCCACAAGGATGGCATGTCCCTAAAAACGGCGAGTGGTTGAAACTGAGAAACTATCTTAGTGCCAATGGGCATAAAGATACTGAAGGCAATGCACTAAAAACTACTACAGGCTGGTATAATGATGGAAATGGCACCGATGATTATTCATTCTCAGGTATTCCATCCGGATATCGAAATCACAAAGGAACCTTTGGTGCAGGAGGGGCATATGCAGATTGGTGGACCTCTTCAGAGCAAATTTCAACTAGTGCGTGGGCTATTGATCTCATTTATGGTCAGGCTGGGATACTCCAAGGCGGTGGCTATAAAGAATGTGGATACTCTGTCAGGTGCATTAAGAATTGATGCAATATCCGTTCAGATCGCTGAACTGTCTCCGAAAAATTAATCTGATAATAAAGTTGTTCCCCCACTCTGCAAGCCCGGAATATTGGTAATCCGAACTTGGGTAACGCCTTTATCAATAGCATTGAAACTGTTGTCAAGTTTAGGAATCATTCCAGCATGAATGGCTCCGGTTTCCTGAAGGGCTTTGAATTGTTGGTGGTTTAAGGATGTAATTATCGAATCGTCATTTTCTGCATCCTCCAGTACACCCGGCTTTTCGAAGCAATAAACCAGTTCAACTTCGTAATATTTACTAAAAGCAATGGCAGCTTCCGCAGCAATGGTATCAGCGTTGGTGTTTAGCAATTGTCCGTTCTTATCGTGAGTAAGTGGAGCCAATACCGGAACCACGTTTTTCGCAACCAACAGGTTCAGTTCCTCAACATGCACTGAAACAATATCGCCTACAAAGCCATAGTCAATATCTTTCACCGGACGTTTAACAGCCTGCATGTAATTTAAATCGGTACCTGTCAAACCAATGGCATTGATACCTTTAGCCTGCAAGCCGGCCACAATATTTTTATTCACCAATCCGCCGTAAACCATTGTCACCACTTCGAGCATGTTGGCATCCGTAATCCGACGTCCTTCCACCATCTTGGTCTCAATACCCAATCGTTCGGCCATCGCCGTCGCGGAACGCCCTCCACCATGAACCAACACTTTCAGTCCGTCCAATCCGGCAAAACGATCCAGCAAATCATTTAGCGATGCTGCTTCCTCAACTACTTTTCCTCCAACTTTGACAATGGTTAACTTTTGCATATTCTGAATTATTAAAGTAAGTCTGTCATGCGGAACTTGATTCATCATCTCTAAATAAAAATAGATCGTAAAACAAGTTCAGGATGACCTTTTCAAAAAGGGTTTACTGGATTTCGTCCAACAACATCTTGATAACTGCCTGAGCAGAGAACAAGCGATTTTCAGCTTCCGGAACCACAATTGAATTTGCACCATCAATCACAGAATCCGTTACAATCATATTTCGACGAACTGGTAGACAATGCATAAATTTAGCATTATTGGTTACAGCCATTTGACGATTAGACACTGTCCAATCACGGTCTTTTGACAACACCTTTCCATAATCGTTAAACGCAGCCCAGCTCTTTGCGTAAATGAAATCAGCTCCTTCAAAAGCTTTCATCTGGTCATATTCAGGTTTTAAATCACCCATAAATTCAGGGGCCAATTCATAACCTTCCGGATGAGTAACCACCAATTCATAATCGGTTTCGCGCATCCACTCTACAAATGAGTTAGGCACAGCCTGCGGTAATGCGCGCGGATGCGGAGCCCAGGTCATAACCACTTTCGGTTTTTCTTTCGTCTTATATTCTTCGATTGTCAAATGATCAGCAAACGACTGCAGTGGATGACGGGTTGCAGCTTCCATACTTACTACAGGAACTCCTGCATAATCAATAAACTGCTGAATGATCTTTTCTTCGTAGTCGTCTTCTTTATTTTCGAATTTGGCAAATGAACGAACGCCAATGATATCGCAATATTTTCCGATTACCGGAACTGCCTCACGAATATGTTCCGGCTTATCACCATCCATAATCACTCCCAGTTCAGTTTCCAACTTCCAACCACCTTCGTTGATATCAAACACAATTACATTCATTCCCAAATTAAGACCAGCTTTTTGTGTGCTTAATCGGGTACGCAAACTGGAATTAAAGAAAACCAACAAAAGGGTTTTGTTTTTTCCCAATGATTGATATTTATATGGATCTTGTTTCAGCTCCAAAGCCAATTTCAAAGCTTCATCCAAATTATCTAGATCGTGCACGGATGTAAAATGTTTCATAATTTCGAGTTACGGGTTACGAGTTGCTTGTTACGAGTTTTTAAAAAATCAAGGCCGTATTTGACCATCGCCTTCAATAATCCACTTATAGCTGGTTAATTCTTCCAAAGCCATTGGGCCACGAGCATGCAATTTCTGAGTTGAGATACCAATCTCGGCACCTAATCCAAACTGAGCTCCATCAGTAAATGCAGTTGAAACATTACAATATACCGACGATGCATCCACCATTTTTCGGAAAAGCTCCAAACGTTCTTCATTTTCAGAAATAATGGCCTCACTATGTTTGGAACTGTACGCTGCGATGTGATCCAATGCCGCATCAAAACTTTCAATAGTTTTCACCGACATTTTATAATCGAGGAACTCTGTTCCAAATGATTCTTCGGTGGCTTTTTCCAATAATTCTGCTGGATAGTTATCCTTTAAAACTGAATACGCTTTCTCATCAGCATAAACAACCACATTGCTTGATGGCAATTCCTTGCATATTTTTGGTAGATCAGCCAAACGACTTTCATGAATAACCAGACAATCCAGCGCATTACAAACACTCGGACGACGAGTTTTCGCATTATTCACAATCGCCTCTCCTTTTGCTGTATCACCAAATTCATCAAAATAAGTATGACAAATTCCTGCCCCGGTTTCAATTACTGGAATCGTTGCATTTTGACGTACATAGTTAATCAGGTTTTGAGATCCCCTTGGGATGATCAAATCCACATATCCATGCGCATTCAGTATTTGAGCTGTAGCTTCCCGATCCGCAGGAAGTAAGGCCAGAATATTTTTATCAACTCCATGTTTTTCCAAAACCGAATGAATAACCTTTACAATCGCTGTATTGGAATCAATGGCATCGCTCCCACCTTTCAAAACACAGGCATTCCCTGATTTCAGGCACAATGAAAATACATCAAACGTTACATTAGGACGAGCTTCGTAAATAATACCAATCACACCAAATGCTACAGAAATTTTCTTAATCTTTAATCCATTGGGGCGCTCAGTCTCGCTCAACACCCTCCCAATTGGAGACGGCAAGCTCGCTACGTTTTTTATATCAGCAGCAATACCTTCAATACGCTCCGGAGTTAATTTCAAACGGTCAAATTTGGGGTCAGCCGGATCCATTCTGTTTAAATCTTTCTGATTTTCAACCAATACAGCATCTGTATTCTCAACAGCTGCTTCTGCCAGATCATTTAAAACCTGGTTGATTTTTTCAACGCTAAGCAGATTTAAGGTTCTGCTAGCTTTCAACGTTAGTTCCAGTTGTTTTTTGACCTCCATCATAATTTTCAATTTAATATTTTCAATCAGGCTTTTTATTCACCCTGATTCTTCCCACAAAATTAGGGAAAGTAATAACCTCCCAAAAAATAGAAGGCCTAAAATTTAAAAATCCCCTTCCCTGGGGGAGGAAGGGGATAAACTCAGAATATTTAGATTTTGTTGAAGTCAACAAAAAAGGGGATTAAAGAAAAGGGTATAAATTGTTATCCTGAGTCAATATTTTTATTTTAATCTTCAATTAAGTACAAATAATCGTAATGAACTATTGGCTTTTGTTTGGTGCTTTCACGTTCGGCCTCCAATTTATCAGAGTTATACTGCGATTTTCCCCACCCAACTAATTTACCTTGTTCATCGACCAACTTTACAATGTCACCGCGCTGAAACATTCCTCGCACATTTATCACACCTATTGGCAACAAGCTGGTTGCTTTTGGTGAAAAAAGGGCTTCTCTTGCTCCTTGGTTAATAATCAATTCACCTTTAGCAAAACTGTCTGTATAAGCAATCCATTTCTTTACACTTGATGCTTTTTTTCTTGAAGGCATAAAAAGCGTATGCTTCACATGTTTATTTTTATCAAGCACATCAAGCAGAACATTATCATGTAAGCCACTTGCAACATGCACTGCGATACCTTCTTGTGCAACTTTCTTTGCAATACTGCTTTTTGTAAGCATTCCACCACGTCCAAAATTTGACTTTTGAATGGAGATATGCTTCATCCAGCTTTTATCCTTAATATTGATTTCTTCGATGATTTGTGATTCATCATTCGCTGGATCACCATCATAAATACCATCAATATTGCTTAGAATAATTAGTGCTTCGGAATGTTGCATGGAAGCAATCAGTCCCGACAATTCATCATTATCTGTAAACATGAGCTCTGAAACCGAAATCGTATCATTTTCATTCACGATTGGTACCACTCCATTCTCAAGCAAAGTTGTAAAACAGTTTTTCATGTTTAAATAATGATTGCGCTCACCGAAATTATCTTTGGTTGTAAGCACTTGTGCGCAGGTAATATCATGCCTTTCAAAAAATTCAGCATACTTGTTGATTAATTTTACCTGCCCAACGGCCGACCATAACTGGCGTGATGATACGGGATCAAGTTTCCTGGCCATCTTCACCTCGTTTCTACCGGCAGCCACAGCACCTGAAGATACCAATATCACCTCAACACCATTACGATGCAATTCAGCAATTTGATCAACCAAATGCGCAATACGCGAAACATTTAAAGTTCCATCAGATTTAGTAAGAACGTTACTACCGACTTTAACGGTAATTTTATGGTATTTAAGATTCATTTCTTCAATTTGGTTTTATCCCTTCTCAACTTTATTGAATGAAGCAATTAATCCCTGAATAACAGAAGAACTAAATCCTTTGTGTTCCATTTCATTAATTCCGGTAATCGTGATTCCTCTAGGGGTAGTCACTTTATCAATCTCTCGTTCTGGATGATTTCCGGTATCTAAGATCAACTTTACAGCTCCCTTAACTGTTTGGGCTGTGATAAATTGTGCAACCTCTGCTCCGAATCCCATTTCAACACCACCTTGCATCGCTGCTCTGACATATCGAAGGGCAAATGCAGTACCACACGATGCAAGCACCGTTGCTGCCGCCATTAATTCTTCCTGTATAAGAACTGTCTCTCCCAACTGGTCAAATAAAAACTTAACCGCATCCTGATGTTCTGCAGTGTTACCATTTGCAGAAATGCAGGTCATTGATTCCTGTATAGAAATTGCAGTATTTGGCATCACACGGAAGATAGGCATTTCAACACCTGTCATTTCTTCCAAATCATCCAATCCAACACCTGCAACAATAGAAATCAATACCTTATCTGAGCCAAGTATCGGTTTCAGCTCATTGATCACACTTTCTATATGATACGGCTTTACAGCCAAAATAATTAACTGTGCATCTTTCGCAGCTTCCAGGTTATCCTCAAAAACGTTGACACCTTTTTCCTCATTCTGATCAAGTAACTTCTTCTTACGATCAGAAACAGAAATCCCTGAAGCCTGAATATAGCCGGAACTTAGCAAACCATTAACAATGGCTCCCCCCATGTTTCCAGCACCTATGATGGTTATTTTTTCAAATTTCATAACAATCATCCATTTTTTAAACAGCTTTAACCGCTGTTTCATTTAACACTTTGGCAAATTTTTCCAGAAAGAAATCAGCTTGTTCCACTGTCAAAGTCAATGGTGGCAACAAGCGTATGATATGCGTTCCGGAAACGCCAGTGAATATTTTTTCATTGAAAAGAAGCTTTTGACGAATTTCTTTAATCGGATTTTCAAATTCCATCCCAATCATCAAACCTTTCCCTCTCACTTCTTTAACCTGCTCAAAAGCAGAAAGTTTAATTATCAGGTAATTCCCAACCTCTTCAGAGTTCTCGACCAGCTTTTCCTGCTTCATAATTTCAAGAACAGCTATTCCTGCAGCACAAGCCAGATAATTTCCTCCAAAAGTAGTTCCCAGCATTCCAAACCAAGGTTTCAACTCAGGATTTATCATCACCCCACCAATTGGAAAACCATTCCCCATACCTTTGGCAACAGTAACCATATCGGGTTTTACATTGGTATACTGATAGGCAAAGAACTTTCCACTTCTGCCGTAGCCTGATTGGATTTCATCCAAAATCAACAAAGCACCATGCTTTTTACAAAGTGGCTCAAGTGCCTCTAAAAAGTCAGGATCAGGGACATGGATACCTCCAATTCCCTGAATCCCTTCCACAATAATCGCCGCAACATCTTCAGCCTTTAAGTGTTGCTCAACTTGTTCAATATCGTTAAACGGTAAAATTACCGCGTTTTCATTCTCATTAATTGGAGCAATGATTTTTGGATTATCAGTAACCGAAACCACTGCGGAAGTACGACCATGAAATCCTTTCTTGAAACTAATAACCCTTTTCCTACCAGTTACAAACGATGCCAGTTTTAGCGCATTTTCATTTGCTTCAGCACCTGAGTTACATAGAAACAATTGGTAATCTTCCAATGCAGATAATTCGCCCAACTTATCAGCCAGTTCCTGCTGTTGTGGTATTTTTACCGAGTTTGAATAGAACCCAATTTGCTGCAACTGCTGATTAATTTTCTCCACATATGCAGGGTGACTGTGTCCCACCGAAATTACAGCATGACCACCGTATAAATCCAGATAACGATTTCCCTGATCATCCCAAACATAACAACCGTCACCTTTTACGGGAGTAATATCAAACAGCGGATATACATCAAATAGCTTCATATTAAAAAGAAACTGGTTTTAAATTCAGTCCGGCTTTTTCATCCAAGCCAAACATCAGGTTCATATTTTGTACTGCTTGTCCGGAAGCTCCTTTCAGCAGATTATCCGTCACACTCAATATCATCAGTTTATCGCCATGCTTCTCTACATGTACAATTGCTTTATTGGTATTCACCACTTGTTTCACATCCGGATTTTCATTTGTGACAAACACAAATGGATGACTTTCATAGTAGCCTGAATACAGTTTCTCAGCTTCTTCAACAGTTCCATAAAACTGAGTGTAAACCGATGCAAAAATACCACGTGTATGGTTCCCTCTTACCGGAATAAAATTGATGCTCTTATCAAATGATGGCTGCAACTGCACAAAACTTTCAGTGATTTCTCCCAGATGCTGGTGCTGAAAAGCCTTGTAAACTGAAACATTACTGTTTCTCCAGCTAAAATGTGATGTTTTACTTGGTGCCTGCCCTGCACCGGTAGATCCGGTAATAGCATGCACGTGCAATTCATCTTTCAACAAACCGGCAGCTGCCAGTGGTAAAACTGCCAACTGAATACCCGTCGCAAAACAACCGGGATTTGCAATCCGTTCAGAAGAACGAATTTTTTCCCTGTTAATTTCGGGTAATCCGTAAATGAAATCATTTCCTTCAGCCTTTAATCTGTAGTCATGGCTGAGGTCAATAATTTTTACCGAAGCCGGTATATCGTTTTCTTCAACAAATTCTTTCGATTTCCCATGTCCCATGCACAGGAAAATAACATCACTCTTTGAAAAATCGGCTTCAGCAACAAAGTCAATCTCCGTCTCGCCAAGCAAATCACGATGCACAACATGTATCGGATTTCCAGCATTACTCGTACTCTGCACAAAAGCAATTTCTGCCTCTGGATGATTTATTAAAATCCGGATAAGCTCCCCCGCAGTATAACCTGCTCCTCCTATTATTCCAACTTTAATCATTACTGCTTTCCGAATTAATATTTCTTGTTTACTGAATTATAAATCTTCAATGATGTTCCCAAAATCTTGGTAAATCCTTTCACATCCTCGCTGGTCCAAGCTTTGTTCATTTCACCGTACTCACCAAAGTCAGACTTCATTAAATCGTATTCTGATTCAATTCCAACCAAAACAAAGTGATATGGTTTCAGTTTGACAATTACCTTTCCAGTAACGGTTTCCTGTGTGTTTTCGAGGAATTTTTCGATATCACGCATTACTGGATCCAGATAAAGTGCCTCATGCAAAAACATTCCGTACCAGTTAGACAATTGTTCTTTCCAGTACATTTGCCATTTGGTAAGCGTATGTTTTTCCAGCATTTGATGCGCTTTGATTGTTAAAATCGGAGCTGCTGCCTCAAAACCAACACGACCTTTAATACCGATGATGGTATCACCAATGTGCATATCTCTTCCAATGGCATAAGCAGATGCTAATTTTTCCAAAGCACGAATTGCATCAACTGTATTGTAATATTTTTTTCCATCAACCCCGTTCAACTCTCCTTTCACAAAATCAAGGGTGATTTCTCTTTCTTCCTTTTCAGTTAATGGTGAAGGATAGGCATCTTCCGGTAATGTTTGCTCAGAAGTCAAAGTCTCTTTCCCACCGATGCTTGTACCCCACAATCCTTTATTTATAGAATAGGCCATTTTAGACCAATCTGCTTCTACTCCATGTTTTTTCAGGTAATCAATCTCAGCTTCGCGCGTCAATTGCAAATCTCTTGTAGGTGTTAAAATTTTAATGTCCGGTGCAAGTACTTCGAAAGTCAAATCGAAACGCACCTGATCATTTCCAGCTCCGGTACTTCCGTGAGCCACATATTTAGCACCAATTTTCTTTGCGTATTCAATAATTGCGATAGCCTGAAAAACGCGTTCAGAACTTACCGAAATTGGATAGGTATTATTGCGAAGTACATTTCCATACACCATGTAACGGATACACTTTTCGTAATAGGTATCAGTTACGTCCAAAGCTACGTGTTTGGATGAACCAAGTTCGTATGCTTTATCTTCAATTGTTTGAAGTTCTTCCTTGGAGAATCCGCCTGTATTAGCGATTGCTGTATATACTTCCAGGCCTTTCTCAACGGAAAGATACTTTGCACAAAAGGAAGTGTCCAATCCGCCACTATATGCTAATACTACTTTTTCTTTCATTTGATTTTTATTTTAAAAAAGTGATGACACCGAATCAGCATTTCTACTGAAAACTTACAACTTTACTAACCTTATTTTTCCCGTAATTGCAATTGCTGTTTATTTACATCAATCAATTAAGATTTTATTCCTTATGACCAACATGAATTATTTACAACTTTCGGGTTCATTTGAAGAAAATTAATCCTGAAATGATTGCCGAACAGTGCCATCACTAATATTTTGTTTTATTCTTTTAAACATATTAAACGATGAAGATTCTTTACCATTTGAACCATTCTTCGCTTTAAACTTTCCTATAAACTCAAGGAAAGAACTCTTTTTCGACTTCGCCACAGCTTCGTCTTTTTTCTCCCAGGCTGGATCATACAACATTCCGGTACACAAACATTTTGTTCTTAATGTACGCTGTAAAATGTCGTAATTAACACAGCTCTGGCAGCCTCTCCAAAAATCCTCATCATCCGTAAGCTCCGAAAAAGTTACCGGACGATATCCCAGCTCATGATTAATTTTCATGACAGCCAATCCTGTAGTCAATCCAAAAATCTTAGCTCTTGGGAATTTTTCCCTCGAAATTTCAAAAGCTTTCTTTTTAATTTCACGGGCAAGTCCTAATCCACGATAATCTCCAATTACAATTAAACCAGAGTTTGCAACAAACCGGTTGTGTCCCCATGATTCAATATAACAGAAGCCCGCTAACTTTTCTCCATCAAGTGCAATGATTGCCTTCCCTTCCATGATTTTATTGGTAATATACTCGTCTGTACGACGGGCAATACCAGTACCACGTTCTCTGGATGCTTTATCAATTGCATCGTTGATTTCAGTAACATATTTTAAATGGCTAACATTTGCTGCCAGCACTTTTATATCTTCAATCGTACTCATTTCATCTCCCCTATCCGATCTTGTCTTCCAACTTAGGCATCACAAGAATCAGACTATTAATTAAATCACTTGGAGTTATACCTTCCCGCATAACCAGTAAAATTGTATCGTCGCCAGCAATACTCCCCAAAATCTCATACGGATCAGCATTATCCAAAACAGCAGCAAGGCTGCTTGCATACCCTGGCCTTGTTCTTAAAACTGCCAGGTTCCCCGAAAATTGAAGATCGCGAAAACCGTCAACCAAAAAATTCACACGAGTATTTTCATGTTGTGGCTCAACACTCACCCCTTCAGGTATCACATACAGGTAGCCTTTTTCCGAATTTGGAATCTTTGCTACTTTAAGAATTTTCAAATCACGAGACAATGTAGCCTGTGTCAGATCAAACCCTTCGTCGTGTAGTCTGCCCAGTAATTCATCTTGACTATGAACCTCCTCTGTGGTTATAATCTTCTTAATGGCCAATTGTCTTTTTGTGCGATTCTTCATTTTTTGAATAAAAATTCAATTCTTCTGCAAAAATATGCATTTTTTATAAAAGACAAATAAATATTCAGGAATATTTTATATTTTTGTGGCGGATTCGAAAATGAATTGAAGAACAAGTATGAATCTATTCGAAGTTTAAAACACATGACGGTCAAGAAAAAAAATCGAATAAGTAATATAAACAATGCGTTTGATCTACATCAGTAGCCAGACGCATTTTTTTTAATCAATATAAGCGATCATAAAATGACAGAGGCAAAAAAAGTCAGTTTGATTTTAGAAGACGGAACCCGATTCGAAGGAAAGTCTTTCGGTTATGACAAATCAATTGCTGGTGAAGTAGTTTTTTACACTGCAATGACTGGATACCCCGAAAGCTTAACAGATCCTTCATATACGGGTCAAATATTGGTATCAACATATCCAATGATTGGAAATTATGGTGTTCCTACCGATTTAAAGAAAGAAGGTATTTATGAACATTACGAATCGCACAAAGTACACATTAGCGGGCTAATTATTTCTGACTACTCATCAGAATACAGTCACTGGAACGCAATGAAAAGTTTGGGTGACTGGTTAAAAGAATGGGAAGTTCCAGGGCTCTTTGACATAGACACTCGCGCACTAACAAAAATCCTTCGTGAGAAAGGATCCATGCTGGGTAAAATTGAATTCGAAGAGGAGCCAATTGATTTTTACGACCCAAACAAGGAGAACCTGGTTGCAAAAGCCAGTATCGCTCAAAAAGAAGTTTATGGAGATGGAGAACACAAAGTTGTTTTGGTAGATTGCGGAGTAAAAAACAACATCATCCGCTGCTTGCTACAAAGAAATGCTACTGTTATTAGAGTGCCTTGGGATTACGATTTCACGAATGAAGAATTTGATGGGGTATTTTTGTCTAACGGACCTGGTGATCCGGCAATGTGCCAGCAAACAGTTGAGAATATTTCAAAAGCGATTGCAATTGAAAAACCAATAATGGGTATATGCCTTGGAAACCAACTTTTAGCCAGAGCAGCCGGAGCGGATACTTATAAACTAAAGTATGGACACCGCAGTCACAACCAACCTGTTCTTTTAACAGGCACTGACCGCTGCTTCATCACTTCACAAAACCATGGATTTGCGGTTGAACCAAAATCATTATCCAACGACTGGGAACCAATGTTTGTCAATGTAAACGATGAGACCAACGAGGGAATTCGCCATAAAAGCAAACCATTTTTCTCAACTCAGTTCCACCCTGAAGCCTCCAGTGGTCCGGTTGATACCGAATATTTATTTGATGAATTCATCGAAAACATTGTAAAAAGCAAGAAATAATACAGCTATGGTAAGATTAAATACAAGCATAAAAAAAGCCATCGTTCTGGGATCAGGAGCATTGAAGATTGGAGAAGCAGGAGAGTTTGACTACTCAGGTTCTCAGGCACTGAAAGCCCTAAAGGAAGAAGGCGTTGAGACGATCCTTATCAATCCAAATATTGCCACCATACAAACTTCTGAGGAAATTGCAGATAAGATTTATTTCCTGCCTGTTACTGCTTACTTTGTAGAACAGGTTATTAAGAAGGAAAAACCAGACGGTATCTTGTTGGCATTTGGAGGACAAACTGCCCTAAACTGTGGGGTTGAGCTTTACAAGAAAGGCATTCTGGAAGAATACAATATACAGGTTGTTGGGACACCTGTTCAAGCAATTATTGACACGGAAGACCGCGAGATTTTTGCTGGCAAACTGGGCGAAATTGAAGTATATACACCAAAAAGCGTTGCATGTATTAACATGCAGGAAGCAAAAGCCGCTGCCAAAAAACTTGGGTTCCCAATTATTATTCGCGCTGCCTACACTTTAGGTGGAATGGGTAGTGGATTCTGCTCCAACGAAGAAGAACTTCACAAATTAGCATCCAATGCATTCTCTTATTCACCTCAAATTTTGGTGGAAGAATCGTTAAAAGGATGGAAAGAGGTAGAATACGAAGTTGTTCGCGACCAATACGACAACTGTATCACGGTTTGTAACATGGAAAACTTTGACCCGCTGGGAATCCATACCGGTGAAAGTATTGTTGTTGCTCCTTCTCAAACTCTATCCAACTCAGAATATCACAAGCTACGAGCTATCTCAATAAAAATTATCCGCCACATTGGTATCATTGGAGAATGTAACGTTCAGTTTGCTCTCGATCCATTCTCTGAGGAGTACCGGGTAATTGAAGTGAATGCCCGACTTTCCCGTTCGTCAGCATTAGCATCGAAAGCAACCGGTTATCCGCTGGCTTTTGTCGCTGCTAAATTAGGATTGGGGTATGGACTTCACGAGCTGAAAAATACGGTAACTAAAGTTACTACTGCATGTTTTGAGCCAGCGCTCGACTACATCGTTTGTAAAATCCCAAGATGGGACTTGAACAAATTCAGTGGTGTTTCCAAAACGATTGGAAGTTCCATGAAGTCTGTTGGCGAGATCATGTCAATTGGTAGAAGTTTTGAAGAAGCCATTCAGAAAGGTATTCGAATGGTTGGATTGGGAATGCATGGTTTTGTTGGTAACAAAGACGAAATCACCATTGAGCAGATTGATGAAGAATTAATCAATCCAACAGATCGACGCATCTTTGCTATTGCAGCTGCATTTGCCAAAGGATATTCAGTTGATGATATTTACGAGAAAACCAAGATCGACCGCTGGTTTCTTCAAAAGTTATCAAAAATTCATCAATTAAAACTAAAATTAGAGGAACAGGAGTCGTTGGCTACCTTGCCAGACGAACTATTGCTAACTACTAAGAAAGCTGGGTTCTCGGATTTCCAGATTGCTCGACTGATTACTGACGCGGCACCTAGAGATATGTTTGCGAAATTAGTTGAAGTAAGACAACACCGAAAAAGCAGAGGTATTCTTCCTTTTGTAAAACAAATTGATACACTTGCCGGAGAATATCCTGCCCAAACGAATTATCTGTACATGACTTATAACGGTTCTGAGCATGATGTTGACTTTTACAACGATGGCAAATCGGTAATCACACTAGGCTCCGGTGCTTATCGCATTGGAAGTTCTGTTGAATTTGACTGGTGTTCGGTGAATGCAGTGAACACAATCCGAAAAGAAGGATTTCGCTCCATCATGATCAACTACAACCCGGAAACGGTAAGTACAGACTACGATACTTGCGATCGACTGTTCTTTGATGAATTAACCTTTGAACGGGTAATGGATGTGGTAGACCTTGAAAATCCAAAAGGAGTTGTTCTTTCGGTTGGTGGCCAAATTCCAAACAACCTGGCAATGAAACTGGACAGCCAGCAAGTGCCTATTTTAGGAACTACTGCTAAGAAGATTGACAATGCAGAGGACCGTAAGAAATTTAGTTCATTGCTTGATGATCTGGGTGTTGACCAACCACGTTGGAGCGAGTTGACCAGCATTAATGACATCTACAAGTTTGTTGAAGAAGTAGATTTCCCCGTGCTGATTCGTCCGTCATACGTGCTTTCTGGAGCAGCGATGAATGTGGTTTCTAACAAAGACGAATTAGAACACTTCCTGAACCTGGCTGCTGATGTTTCGAAAGAGCACCCGGTAGTTGTTTCGGAATTTATTGAAATGGCCAAGGAGATTGAAATCGATGCGGTTGCTGACAAAGGAAAAATGGTTGCCTATGCAATCTCTGAACATGTGGAATTTGCAGGTGTTCACTCAGGAGATGCAACCATCGTATTCCCTCCACAAAAATTATATATCGAAACGATTCGACGAATAAAGAAAATATCAAGAGAGATTGCTAAAGCGCTTGACATCTCGGGACCTTTCAATATGCAATTCCTTGCAAAGGATAACGATATAAAAGTGATCGAATGTAACCTCCGTGCTTCAAGGAGTTTCCCATTCGTTTCGAAAGTAATGAAGATCAATCTGATCGAAATCGCAACTCAAGTGATGTTGGGTGCTCCATACGATATACCAGACAAATCATTATTTGAGTTGGAATATGTTGGAGTTAAAGCACCTCAATTCTCATTTGCCAGATTACTAAATGCTGATCCGGTATTGGGAGTTGACATGTCATCAACCGGAGAGGTTGCCTGTATCGGGGAAAATTTCTACGAAGCAATTCTTAAGTCGATGCTTTCGGTAGGATATACATTCCCTAAAAAGAACATCCTGATCTCTTCAGGTCCTGCTCGATCAAAACTTGAAATGTTGAACAGTGCGAGATTATTGGTTGAACATGGGTACAATGTTTTTGCAACAGAAGGAACACATCGTTTCCTCCGCGAAAACAAGGTTAAATCAACCATGCTTTACTGGCCGGATGAGGAAGATCAATCACCAAATACAATTGAATATTTGCGTGACAAGAAAATCGACTTGGTAATCAACATTCCAAAAAATTATACGAAACGTGAATTGAGCAACGGATACAACATCCGCAGAAACTCAATCGATTTCAACATACCGTTGATTACAAACGCAAGAGTTGCAAGTGCATTTATCTATGCCATTTGCAAATACACTGCCGACGATATCACCATCAAACGATGGGATGAATATAAAGCTTAAGACAAAGAAAGCCGGTTCCAAAAGGAACCGGCTTTTATTTTGTTTTGAATTCAGCGATGAAAAACGCTATAAACTCAATATCCTAGTACGTAATTTTCATACCTCTTTTTCGTTCAGCTTCGCGAAGTAAAATTTTACGCATTCTAAACGACTTTGGAGTTACTTCCAGATACTCATCATTTCCAATATATTCCAAGGCTTCTTCCAGACTAAACTTAATTGGTGGTGCCAATCTCGTTTTTTCATCGGAACCAGAAGCCCTCATGTTGGTTAGCTTTTTCGATTGAGTGACATTGATCGTCAAATCATCTGCACGTGTATTCTCTCCAATAACCATTCCTTCGTAAATATCTTCACCTGGAGCAACAAAAAAGCGACCACGATCTTGCAATTTATTCAACGCGTAAGCAAACGCAGTTCCTGGTTCTTTTGCAATCAACGATCCATTTTTGCGACCATCAATATCACCCTTGATTGGTTGATACTCCACAAAACGATGGGTCATTACAGCTTCACCAGCGGTAGCAGTCAACATATTTGTACGCAAACCAATAATTCCTCGTGAAGGAATCAGAAACTCCAGATGAATACGATCACCTTTACGTTCCATGTTTTGCATTTCACCTTTACGGACAGTTACCATTTCAACCACTTTTCCTGAATACTCATCTGGAACGTCCACATGCATTTCTTCAATTGGTTCACTTTTAATACCACCAATCATCTTATACAAAACTTTTGGCTGGCCAACTTGCAATTCGTAGCCTTCACGACGCATTGTTTCAATCAATACAGACAAGTGAAGAACACCACGACCATAAACAGTAAAGGTATCCGCAGACTCCCCTTGTTGCACACGAAGTGCCAGATTCTTCTCCAGCTCTTTATCCAATCTTTCTTTGATATGACGGGAAGTAACATACTTTCCTTCTTTTCCGAAGAAAGGTGAATCGTTAATAGTAAAAACCATGCTCATGGTAGGTTCATCAACAGCAATCGGATCCAATGGTTCCGGATTCTCCACATCACAAATCGAATCACCAATATCAAAACCTTCTACACCAACCATCGCACAAATATCACCATTGCGCATTGTTTCAACTTTCTGTCTTCCAAGACCAGTAAATGTATGAAGCTCTTTAATTTTTGTCCTTTTCACCGAACCATCTCTCTTCACAAGAGATACCTGCATGTTCTCTTTTAAGTCTCCACGGTGAATCCTTCCAATTGCTATCCTACCTACATAAGAAGAGTAATCCAATGAAGTAATCAGCAACTGAGGAGTTCCAGGATTTGGTTTTGGCTCGGGAATATGTTCAATGATTGCGTCCAATAATGGTGCAATATGATCTGTTTTATTACTCAAATCATTAGTCATCCAACCTTCTTTGGCTGAACCATAAATGGTTGGAAAGTCCAACTGATCTTCAGTAGCGTCCAAACTAAACATGAGGTCAAAAACCTGCTCGTGTACTTCTTCAGGACGACAATTTGGTTTGTCAACCTTATTAATAACCACAATTGGCTTCAAACCAAGTGCCAATGCTTTTGACAATACAAAACGTGTTTGTGGCATGGTTCCTTCAAAGGCATCTGCCAATAGCAAAACTCCATCTGCCATGTTCAAAACACGCTCCACTTCACCACCAAAGTCGGCGTGACCAGGAGTGTCAATGATATTGATTTTTACATCATTGTAGCTAACTGAAACGTTTTTAGCTAAAATAGTAATTCCACGTTCACGTTCCAGATCGTTACTATCGAGAATAAGCTCTTGCTTCTTTTCGTGATCTTTCAGGATGTTACAATAGTATATCATCTTGTCAACCAGCGTCGTTTTGCCGTGGTCAACGTGTGCGATAATCGCAATGTTTCTAATCTTCTGCATATATTCTCCAAAATTGAAGGCGCAAAGATAGTCTTATTTCTTTTGCCCATACCTCCTGCTCTAATTTCTTGACGGTAAATTAACAACAAGATTCACCACTAAGTTTATAAAGAATGAATAACAAGATAGGTAAACGTCTACAACTCTTTTTTGGATGGTCTATTTTATATGATTATTGGCTGTTTTAGATCATCCATTATTGTAATAAATTTGTATCATGATTCTCATTAAAGTTGACAAATACAGTAAACTGCCTCTTTTTCAACAAATATTTAATCAATTGAAATCATTGATTGAAAGAGGTACAATCCTTCAAGGAGAGCAGCTTCCATCAACCAGGAAATTGGCCGACTTACTAGGTGTTAACAGAACAACCGTTTATCGTGCCTACGAAGAACTTTGGGCTTCCGGATATACAGAAAGTAGTTCTGGTGGGTACACAATTGTTCGCAAAAGACAATACATTGGTGATTCTGGATCACAAAAATCAGAAACACTTATTAATTGGAACGACCGTTTTTCTGCTGCCTCAAAAAAGCTTCAACAAAAAAAGTCGATCAGTCATAATACAACAAAAGACATTCTGGATTTTACACAATTAAGTCCTGATCATCACTTGATGCCTATTGAGGATTTTCGGAAATGTATGAACATCTCATTAAAGTCGGACGGAGTAGAATTACTTGATTATGCCCCAACTCTGGGATATCCTCCTTTGCGAAAATATTTGCCTAAAATATTGGGAGAACATGGCATCCAGGTTTCTCATGAAGAAATTGCACTTACCAATGGAATGCAAAACGGACTGGAACTTATCCTACGCCTATTAACCAATCCGGGAGATGAGATAATAACGGAAACTCCCACTTATGCATCTCTCATTTCATTAACAAATTACTTAGGCTTGTCTGTTACCAGTATTACTATGAATGAAAAGGGAATGGACTTAAATCAACTGGAACAACAGTTAAAAAAAGGAAAAGCCAGGCTAATATACACCATGCCAACTTTCCACAACCCTACCGGCATAAGTACCTCACAAGCCCACCGCGAGCAGCTAATGGCATTATGTGAGAAATACCAAACACCAATTATTGAAGACGGTTTTGAAGAAGAAATGAAATACTTTGGAAAAGCTGTGCTCCCAATCAAAGCAATGGATAAAAATCAAATGGTAATATATCTTGGTACTTTCTCAAAAGTTCTATTTCCCGGCATCCGTGTAGGATGGATTGCTGCAGCCCCTGAAATAATTCAACGAATACGAATATTAAAACAAACCACAGAACTTTCAGGTTCTTCAATTAATCAGGCAGCTATTGATCTTTTTTGCAAGAAAGGATATTATGAATTGCATAAAAAACGAATTCATCGAATCTATCGAAAACGAATGCAAACCTTATTGCAGTCTTGCCGGGAACAGCTTGATCCAAATAAAATAAGTTTCACTCGTCCTGACGGCGGTTACCTAATATGGTTCACTCTCTTAGATTGTTTATCTGATGAAGAAACAGTCATCCATCAATTACTGAAATCAGGAATTGCAGTAACTTCTGGCAGCCGTTTCTTTCCAGAAAAGAGGCAACAAATAAGTTTTCGGTTATCAATCGCTAAAAGAAATGAAGAAGAAATCACAAACGGGATTCAACGAATTGCAGAAACCATTCAAACACTCAAATTCAAGCATGATACCACTACCAACAAATAGCTATTACAAAGCAGCCGAAGCTATTCAAAAAGTGACTATTAATAATCTTTTTGCACGCACTGTTATTGAACAAAATATGGATGGTTGGATTTTCGTTGATCAAATTGAAAAGCCAACTACTTTTTACGTAAAACATGCATATGGAATGTCATTATTGTTTGGAGATTGTCAAAACGAAAAATTCAATAACGAACTCACCTCATTTTTGCAAAACAAAGATAAAAAGAGAGAAATCCCAGAGTGGTTACAAGTATTCCCAACAAAATGGGATCAAGTACTTTCTGACCTCCTTAAGGAGCAAATAATTGACCTAAAAGATAAAACTGCTACCAACGAATCGCAAGTGATAAGAAATACACGGGTAAATTTTCGCTTTAATCGCGACAAATTTCAACCGATAAAAACAAACGGCCATGAAACTTTAAAACTGGTTAAACTAGATAAAAATCTTTTTGACCAAATACATGGAACTGTTGTTCCAAAATATTTTTGGCGAAACAAAGCTGAATTCGAAAAAATGGGTAGCGGACTTTGTCTGTTATTAGAAAACAAACCGATATCAACCGTATTTTCTGCATTTGTGCACCATCCAAAAATTGAACTCGGAATTGAAACTCTCTCCGAATATCAAGGAAATGGTTTTGCACAAATCACCTCCTCTGCAATGATAGAAGATTGTATTAAAAATGGTTTGGAACCAATATGGGCTTGTCGGTTTGACAACGTCGGATCGTTTAAACTCGCAGAAAAACTGGGATTCGAAGTAGAAAAAATGATTCCTTACTATGAATTACCAATCAATTAGCACCATATTTTTCGTATCAACTGATAAAGAACTACTGGATATCCCCTTGATCCATAATTTTTTAACCGAACAATCCTACTGGGCAAAAGGCAGAACATTGGAAATGGTAAAAAAGTCCATTAAAAACTCGCTTTGTTTCGGAGTATATGATAAATCGGATAACCAGATTGGATTTGCACGTGTAGTAACGGATTATGCTATTTTTGGCTGGCTGATGGATGTATTTGTTCTGGAAGAATTTCGAAGTAGAGGAATAAGTAAAATGCTCATGAAGGCAATTACTGCTCATCCGGATTTAAACGATTTAAAAAGGATGGGATTGGGAACGGATGATGCTCATGGACTTTACAATCAATACGGTTTTGCCGAATTGAAAAAACCGGAGAATATGATGGAATTAATTCGGGAACAACACTAATCCCAACTAATGAAACTTAACTTTTCCCGTATCCACTACGTTTAACTTTCCGGGCAAAACGCGAATCCTAACTGGCGATTTCAAGATAATAGGCTCTCCATCAATATGAAATTTAGTGGCAGACGTATTTAGAATAATTCCCTTCTGAAAAGAAATTACTCTGAGAGCTTTTGAAGGTTTTAAAATGCCGAGAAACAATTGCAAAGAGAAAACAGGAAAAAGCCACTTCGAAAATTCTTTTGTCAAAACTAATTCGCATTTTCCATCCGTTGGATTTGCCTCCGAAGCAATAATCGCATGATAACCAAACTGTCGATTATTGACAATATTAATCATAAAAAACTGGTCATGGATTGTCTCTTCATCCGTTTCAACTGTAACCTCAACCGGTTTGTAAGAAAAAATTATGCAGATAGTGCTTACCACATAATTCAAAAATCCACGCCCTTTCAAACGTGAGAAATAATGCGCTACTTTGCCATCATAACCCACCCCTGAAATATGTATGCTCAAATGTTCATTAATAAAAAGAGCATCAGTCTTTAGAATCTTTCCTCTTCTGATGGATTTCAACAAAAACGGGACATTCTTTTTAAATCCAAACTCACGAGCAAAACCATTACCTGATCCTGCCGGAAAAACAGCAAGTTTCTTATCCGTTCCAATCAATACAGATGCGATCTCATTTACCGTTCCATCGCCCCCAGCTGCAACAAACACCTCATAATTTGAGAATTCAGCTTTAACTATTTCTTTTCCATGACAAGGAGATTCACTCAGACGAAAATCAATTTTATCAGCATATTTATTGAGCTCTCGAATCAGCTTTCGGCTTTTACGCTTGCCAGCATTTGGATTAATAATGAATAGAATTTTAGGAGTGGTGTCCATAACCTACAACAAATTAGTTTATACAATTTAGTGAAAATTGAATGGATACAAACAAAAAAAACTCCCTTGGAGAAAGGGAGTTTTCGAGCATTAATAAGAGCGAGAACGCTAACGCTTATTCTTCGCTTTCATTACTTTTATATTCAAAATCGTATGATTCATTGTGTTGACTGATGTCCAATCCAATTTTTTCTGAATGAGCCGATACGCGCAATGGTACAATCCAGTTGGTAACTTTGTACATCAGGTAAGATCCTCCGAATGTAAACACACCAACTATAACAAGTGCAAGCAAGTGGTACAAGAATGTTGTCACTTCACCATAAATAAGGCCAACACCTTCAGCAAAAACTGCTGTTAAAATCATACCAACAATACCACCCATACCATGTGCTGGAAATACATCTAAGGTATCATCCAATCGTGCTTTTGAGCGCAATTCAATTGCATAATTACTTACAATTGCCGCTACAACACCAATAAAAATACTGGCTCCAACATTTACAAATCCGGCAGCCGGTGTAATAGCTACCAAACCAACAACTAAACCAATTGCAGCTCCCATTCCACTAGGCTTTTTACCTTTTGCCATATCATAAAATAAATAAGCGAGCATCGCCGCAGCAGAAGCGGTATTGGTATTCATCAAAGCAAGAGCAGCAGTTGAATTGGCTCCTAAGGCTGATCCGGCATTGAAACCAAACCATCCAAACCATAACATACCAGCTCCCAGCAATACAAAAGGAATATTTGCAGGTTTAAATTCTTTACCGAAATCTTTGCGTTTACCTAAGAAAAGAGCTCCGGCTAGAGCAGCAAAACCAGCGGACATATGCACTACTGTACCACCGGCAAAATCAAGAACTCCCCAATTACGAAGGAATCCATTTGGATGCCAGGTCCAGTGTGCTAACGGTGCATAAATAAAGATCGTGAATAATACCATGAACATCATGTAAGCACGAAATCTTACACGTCCGGCAAACGATCCAGTAATTAAAGCTGGAGTGATAATGGCAAATTTCAGTTGAAACATGGCAAAAAGTGCCAAAGGTACAGTCGGACTTAAATTAGCATCTGTTGCACCTGTTACCCCTTTAAACATGAAAAAGGTCCAGGGATTTCCAAACAGGCCATAACCCTCGGGCCCAATACTGTCTCCAAAAGCAAGACTAAATCCAAAAATAACCCAAATAACACTGATCACACCCATCGCAATAAAACTTTGCAACATGGTTGATAGAATGTTTTTAGGTTGAATCATCCCTCCGTAAAAGAAGGCTAAACCAGGAGTCATTAACAGAACTAATGCTGTTGCTGTTAACATCCAGGCTACATCACCAGGAACAATGTTTGGATCATCTGACCCACCAAATCCACTTGGAAAGAAAATGCCGACTACAGCCGCTACAATCAATAATAGAAGGATAAAAACCCAACTATAATTAGTATTTTTCATAATGTCAAAATATTTAAAATTACCTACAATTTTTAAATCAAAAAGTCAAAATGAATATCCTCAGCCTATATCAATTTGACATTATTACGGTGACAAAAATAGCATTTATTATTTATTTTCAAATATTATTTTTCATTTTGATAGTTTTTATTCGAATACACATTACAATATTTTAACAAAAAATATTCATCTTTACAATTAACCACTAATATACAACACTTTACAGTCAATTTACATTAATTTTAAATTGCAAATTGAAAGAACAACACTTATTATTTTAACTTTTTGCTAAAATTTGTGTAATTTCGTTTCAGTAACAACATATTAGAAAACAGAAATGACGCTTAGAAACAATTTAGATCAAATAGACCTTCACATCCTTGATATTATTACCAAAAATGCACGTATTCCATTTAAAGATGTTGCTGCAGAAGTAGGGGTATCAAGAGCTGCTGTTCATCAGCGAGTCAACCGGATGATTGAAATGAATGTAATCACCGGATCCGGCTACAACATTGACCCTAAGAAGGTTGACTACAAAACATGCACATATGTAGGTGTGTTTTTAGAAAAGGGTGGCTTTTATGAAAACGTTGCTGCGAAACTAATGGAAATTCCAGAAATTGTTGAATGCCACTACACCACAGGGCAATATGCTATTTTTGTAAAAGTATATGCACGTGACAATGAACACTTAAAAGAGATTTTGAGTGGAAAGGTTCAAAAAATTGGAGGAATCTCCAGTACAGAAACATTTATATCATTGGAGGAAACTTTTAAAAGACAAGTTCCAATTCATGAGTGATCAGCATCTCTTTGCCTGATCACTTCATATAGTAGTAAGCCTGCAGCCACTGAAACATTTAATGATTCAATTTTTCCAAGAATCGGAATCTGAACCTGCTCATTGGTCATTTTCAAAATTTCAGGAGCAATCCCGTATTCTTCAGATCCCATAATTATCGCAACCGGACCTGATAGATTTGTTTTTGTGAAATTTTCATTTGCTTTTTCAGTGGCAGCAACTAGTTTCAATCCACATTCCTGAAGATACTTAATACTTCTTTGCAAATCTTTTGTACGGCAAACAGGAACCAAATGTAAGGCACCTGCAGATGTTTTTACTGCATCTGCATTAATCCGTGCAGATCCCTTTTCTGGAATTAAAACAGCATCAACACCAGCACATTCAGCAGTTCGCACAATTGCACCAAAATTTCTCACATCGGTTACCTGGTCAAGTACTAATACAAAGGGATCTTTACCCGATTCAAAAACGGAGGGTAAAAAGTTTTCCAGATCATGAAAGACTATCGGAGAAACAAAAGCAATAACTCCCTGATGATTTTTTCTGGTAATTCGATTTATTTTTTCGAAAGGAACATATTGGAAAGGAATCCCATGCTCACGTATTAACTCAAAAAGCTCTTTGAACAAGTCTCCGCTTAGGCCCTTTTTAATGAGTACTTTTTCAATTTCTTTGCCAGAATTAACGGCTTCAATGACGGTACGGATACCAAAGATCAAGTCGTCATTATTTTGTTTGGGTCTGCGTTGATACATTTACCAGTTTTTCTTTAGTTTGAGTTCTTCATATTCTTCATGAGCTGTTTCCCAATCTGTCATCGCTTTTTCGAGATCAGCCTTCCTGCCATTGTATTTTTCAAAGATAGAGGAATCTGATAAGTTTTCCGGATTGACCATCAATTTATCCATCTCCTCTATTTCAATCTCCAGATTTGAAATATTCTCTTCAATTTGTCCAATGCTTTTTTCCAAACGTGACAAATTCCGATTCAATTCTTTTCGCTCCTCATAGCTAAGCTGCTCCTGTTTTGTTTCCTGAACAACTTCTTTACCATTTGGACGCTTTACTCGTTTCTTCTCCAGTTCTTTGAGCGACTCCATTTTCTTACGCTGAAGGAAATCATAAATTCCGCCCAGGTGTTGCTTCACCTTCTTATGACGAAACTCGTAAACAACATTTACCAAACCATCCAAAAACTCCCGATCGTGCGAAACGACTAATACAGTCCCAGGATATTCAGCCAAAGCTTGCTTCAACATTTCCTTAGATCGCATGTCCAGGTGGTTGGTCGGTTCATCCATTACCAGAAAATTTACTGGCTCCAACATCAGTCGAATCATGGCAAGCCTGGTTCGTTCACCTCCCGAAAGTACTTTCACTTTCTTATCTACATCTTCACCCGAGAACATAAAAGCACCTAGTATGTCGCGAATCTTTGTTCGGATATCTCCAACTGCAATTTGGTCAATAGTTTCCAAAACCGAAAGATTCTCATCCATCAGCTGGGCCTGGTTTTGAGCAAAATAACCAACCTTAACGTTGTGTCCGATTTTTAACTCACCAGAATACTCAAGCTCATTAAGAATAACTCTTGCCAAGGTAGTCTTGCCTTCACCATTCTTTCCAACAAAAGCGACCTTCTCCCCACGCTCAATGGTTAAGTCAATTTCGTCCAACACATTCAAACTACCATAACTTTTTGAAAGCTGTTTGCAATCCACCACAACAGTGCCAGAGCGCTCCGGTGGTTGAAATCGTATATTTAAACGTGAATTATCTTCTTCTTCAATTTCAATCCGATCCAGCTTGTCCAACATTTTAGAACGTGATTGAACCTGAACAGCCTTAGTAGCTTTATATCGAAAACGCTCAATAAACTTTTCAGTTTCTTCGATCAGCTTTTGCTGATTTTTAAATGCTGCCAATTGAGTTTCCCGCTGTTCTTGTCTCAATTCAAGATACCGTGAATAGTTAGCTTTATAATCATAAATCTTTCCTAATGAGATTTCAACCGTTCTGTTTGTAATTGCATCCAAAAATGCGCGGTCGTGTGAAACCAGCACAACAGATCCCGGATAGTTTTTCAAGAAATCTTCTAACCATTGTATAGATTCTATATCAAGGTGATTGGTTGGCTCATCTAAAAGAAAGATATCAGGCTTTTTCAATAATATTTTAGCCAATTCAATACGCATCCGCCATCCACCACTAAACTCATTGGTAGGACGAGTAAAATCACTCCTCTCAAAACCAAGCCCCATAAGTGTCTGCTCAATCTCAGCCTCAAAGTTACCTCCGCCAAGCATCTGATAGTGGTCATTCAATTCCGTAATCTGTGTAATTAACTTGAGGTACTCTTCAGATTCATAATCTTCGCGGGTCGCTATCTCATGATTGATCTTGTCAATTTGCTTTTTTAAATCCAGAATTTCGTCAAACGCTTTTTTGGTTTCTTCAAAAACTGAATGCTTATCGGCAACATTCATGTGCTGTGGTAAATATCCAATCCTCACATCTTTTGGAACAACAACATTACCTTCGGAAGGAGGCTGCAGACCAGAAATTATTTTGAGCAAAGTTGATTTACCAGCACCATTTTTCCCAACCAATCCGATACGATCCTTGGGTCCAATTAAAAATGAGACCTTCTTAAAAAGCTCAAATCCTCCAAAACTAACTACTAATTGGTCTACTGATATCATAAAAGAAAAATTGAGCTGCAAAGATAAAAGAATCAATGAATTTTATAAGGTTAGATTTTCAGTTATAGAGAACGCAATTATTTTCTACTTTTGCAGCAAAATCACAATCATGGGAAGAAGTCGCAAAAACAAACCATTTTACGAACAAGTAACCATTACCGACATCGGTGCCGAAGGTAAAGCAATTGCCAAAGTGAATGACGTAGTTGTATTTACAACACATGTCATACCTGGTGATATTGTGGATTTACAAGTTGTGAAAAAGCGAAAAAACTATCAGGAAGCACGAGTTACGAATGTGCATGAAAAATCTGCAGACCGAGTTGATGCATTTTGCGATTACTTTGGAGTTTGTGGTGGTTGTAAATGGCAATTCCTTCCTTATGAAAAACAATTGTTCTACAAGCAAAAACAGGTTGGTGATCAATTGAAACGACTGGGCAGGATTGAGCTACCTGAAATGGATCAGATCTTAGGATCAGCAAAAGATACTTTTTACAGGAATAAATTGGAGTTTAGTTTTTCCAATAAACGCTGGCTAGCTGTTGATGAAATGAATGATGGAATTGAACCCAAGCAAATGAATGCGCTTGGTTTTCATATTCCCGGAATGTTTGATAAAATTATCGACATTAAAAAATGTTGGCTTCAGCCATCCCCCTCCAATGAAATAAGGAATTTCATCCGTGATTACGCATTGACAAATAAACTGGATTTTTTCGATGTCAAGAAACAAGAAGGCTTGTTGCGAAATCTAATTATTCGCACTACATCTACGGGAGAAAGCATGGTAATTATTTCGTTCTACTATGAAGATAAAGAAATCCGTGAATCATTATTACAGGCAATCAGCAATGAATTTCCAGATTTAACTTCGCTGATGTATGTGATCAACACCAAAGGAAACGATACGATCACCGATCAGGAGATTGTTCTATTCAAAGGTCGTGATCATATTTTTGAGGGAATGGAAGGACTCAAATTTAAAATCGGACCAAAAAGTTTCTATCAGACTAATTCGGAGCAAGCTTACGAACTTTATAAAGTAGCTAGAAATTTTGCTGGTTTAACAGGTTCCGAAGTGGTCTATGACCTCTACACCGGAACCGGAACTATTGCAAATTTTGTAGCTGGGAAAGCCGTGAAAGTTGTTGGCATTGAATATGTACCGGAAGCCATTGAAGATGCCAAGGAGAACTCAAAATTGAATGAGATAGATAACACAATCTTTTTTGCCGGCGACATGAAAGATGTGCTGAATGCCGAGTTTATTGCTGAACATGGGAAACCGGATGTAATAATAACCGATCCACCACGTGCAGGAATGCATGAAGATGTAATTAAAACTATCCTGGAGGTTTCTCCGGAAAAAGTCGTATATGTTAGTTGCAATCCGGCCACTCAAGCACGAGATTTATCATTGATGGATGAGCAATACCGTGTTACAAAAATTCAGCCGGTAGATATGTTTCCACACACGCACCATGTTGAAAATGTGGTTCTTTTAGAAAAAAGATAGGCAACATTCATAAAACGAAAATAGAATAAACCTGCAACTGGATTAATATCTGTTTGCTTTTTCTTAATTTTAGATGAATTCAAAATCATCTATTATGAAATCAATTTCTATATCCATATTGTTTGTTTCGATATGTCTTTTTGGGTATTCGCAAAATATAAAACCAGACAGCAAAATTATAGTTGACGATCCGAAGTTACATCAGATCATTCCTGAAAATGCACAGATTGAAATACTGGCAGAAGGTTTTGAATGGAGTGAGGGGCCTCTTTGGCTTGCCTCTGAAAGCAAAGTCATCTTCTCTGACATTCCCAATAACGCAATTTTTGAATGGTCAGAAAAAGGAGGCAAAAAACTTTTCTTAAAAAATTCGGGCTATACTTCAGACAAAAAACGTGGCGGTGAAATAGGTTCCAATGCACTATTATTGGACAAAGATGGTAGGCTAATTCTTTGTCAACACGGAGATCGAAGAATTGCCAGAATGAACACGGATTTAAAAAATCCAAGTACAGACTTTACTACTATTATCGATAAATATCAGGGAAAAAGACTCAATAGTCCAAACGATGCGACCTTTCATAAAAATGGTGATATCTACTTTACAGACCCAGCCTACGGATTGGAATTCTACCTGGATGACCCAGCAAAGGAAATCGATTTCCAAGGAGTTTTTAAGGTTGATAAAAATGGAGAAATTACTCTTTTAACGAAGGAATTATCCTGTCCAAATGGGATCGCATTTTCTCCGGATTACACCAAATTGTATGTAGCCAATTCTGATCCTGAGAAAGCAATCTGGATGGTCTATGACGTAGCCAAAAATGGCTTATTGAAAAATGGGAAGGTATTTTTTGATGCAACTGAAAGAGCAAAACACCAGAAAGGACTTCCCGACGGGATGAAGGTGCATCCCAATGGTTGGATTTTTGCTAGCGGACCAGGCGGTATTTTAATTTTTACACCCGATGCTAAACTTCTGGGAACTATTTCTACGGGAGAAGAAACTGCCAATTGCGCATTCAATAGCGATTTCACGCAATTATATATTACAGCCGATAACTATCTGTTGCGCGTCAAACTAATCGAGAATTAGCCATCTATTCAGAAAAATATAAAATACAAAATTTTAAATATTACTATTTTTTCAAGGTGAAATGAGTAAATGAAAGTAAACCTTTCAAATTCAAACTTGTTTCGGTAATGAAAAAAATGAATCAATTATGATAGCAATAATATCGCCAGCAAAATCACTCGACTTTAAAACCAAACCAGTTATTGAAGATCACACCATTCCTATATACCTGAATGACGCAAAAAAGATTAATAAGCAACTAAAAACTCTTTCTCCTCAAGAACTGGTGAAATTGATGGGCATTTCGGCAAAACTTGCTGAACTTAACTTTGAACGAAATTTTCAGTGGAAGCCTCCTTTCACTCCAGAGAATGCCAAACAGGCTGCACTTGCTTTTAACGGAGATGTATACCTTGGCTTGGATGCAAATACGTTAACTGCGAACGAATTTAAAATTGCACAGGAAAGAATCCGTATCTTATCAGGATTGTATGGTTTGCTAAAACCTCTTGATTTAATTCAGGCATATCGCTTAGAGATGGGTACGCGACTTCAAATTGGTAAGTACAAAGATTTGTATGATTTTTGGCAATTAAAAATCACCAAAGAACTTAATAAAGAATTAGCAGCCAAAGGTGGAACATTAATCAACCTGGCGTCGATTGAATATTTTAAGGCAATAGATAAGAAAAAATTGAAAGGAGAAATTATCACTCCGGCGTTTAAAGAACATAAAAACGGTAAATATCAAATGATCTCCTTTTTTGCAAAAAAAGCTCGGGGTTTAATGTGCCGTTTCATGGTTAAAAACAACATACAAAACCCCGAGGATTTAAAAGCCTTTGATCTGGAAGGTTATTATTTTAACAACGAACTTTCCAAAGGCAATGATTGGGTTTTTACAAGAGATAAACAACTATAAAAGTATTTATCTCTTGCGTCCCAATTAGACATTTTAAAGAAGGAACGGTTATAATTTCATTCCTTTATTTACTAATTTAAGTATTAGCTCACCAAACAGCGTATTGGCCCAGGCAAACCACGAACGAGTGAAATTTGCAGGATCATCTTTGTGGAATGTTTCGTGCATAAATCCAGTATCTGCATCGGTATCACGAAGCGTTTTCACGCACCAAGCTATTTCCTTTTCATCAGAACTGGTCATTGCACGCATAATGATACTCATTGGCCAAACCATATCGTATCCTACGTGTGGGCCACCAATGCCTTCAGCTGCTTTTCCTTTAAAGAAATATGGATTGTCTTCACTCCATACCAGCTTGCGTGTATTTTGATAAATTTCATCATCCTTATCAACACATCCCAAGTATGGTAAAGCAAGCAAACTAGGTACATTTGCATCATCCATAAAGGTAGTGTTGCCAAAGCCATCTGCCTCAAATGCGTATACCTTTCCATATTTAGGATGTTCTACAATTGCATATTTTTTAACAGCGGCATCTACTTCTTCAGACAAAGCTGAACATTCTTTTGCAAAAGCTTTATCGCCTGTAACTTCATTACTGATTTCAGCAAGTTGTTTCAATGAAACAACTGCAAATAAGTTTGAAGGGATCAAAAAGCCATAAGTAGCTGCATCATCTGACGGACGGAAAGATGAGTTGATTAAGCCTACAGGCTTCAGCGGGCGACCGTATCCATGATTCGATACTGTATCTAATTGCTGAGGCGTTTCACGTTGGAATTTATACGGTCCTAAACCATCTTTGCGTTGTTGCTCCTTAAATGTTTTTACAATTAAAGCCGCAGCTTTTTGCCAGTCTGCATCAAAAACGCTTTTATCACCGGTAGTTTTCCAGTAATTGTATGCCAAGCGAACAGTATAGCATAACGAGTCAATTTCCCATTTGCGTTCGTGCAAACCTGGTTTCATATCAGTCAAGTCGCTCATCCAGTGCACTTCTTCTTCTTTCGTTTTATTGAAAGCGTTGGCATAACGATCCAACAATACACATTGTGTTTGACGATTCACCACACCAGCCAACAACGATTGCAATTCAGCATCATCGTTTGCCAATGGAAGATAAGGCCATACCTGGGCAGTAGAATCACGCAACCACATGGCATGAATATCACCTGTAATTACAAAAGTATCAGGCTTACCGTTTATCTTTTCATACTCTACAGTTGTATCCAGTGTGTTTGGGAAACAGTTTTCAAACATCCAGGCTAACTTAGGATCTTTCAGTTTTGCTTTGGTAGAAGCAATCACTTTATCAACAGTTTTCGAAGTAAAATTACGTTCTCCAACTGCCGGACGATTAGTTACATAACTCGCACGACTATTTCCTGCGAAAACACGACCACTACCTGCTACTGCTAATCCTGCAATAGTTAGGCTTCCCTTTTTAATAAAATCTCTTCTTGAATTCATTTTTATTTTCTTTCAAATTTGCACTTAATTTTTCTATCCTTTTTTATTTTGTTGATATCACTAATTTATTGCCGGTTTTTAATTGATCATGAGCAACGAAGTAACCATCAACTTTCGTTCCATCAATGGAAATATCAGTGATTTTTCTTCCATTATTATTTTTCACAACGGCAATTTCTGATTCACTTCCCAAATCCAGTTTTATAGAATCAAAAATTGGAACAGAAACAATATACTCAGCATCCGCAGGCGAATAAGGGTACAATCCCATTGCAGTAAATACATACCAGGAAGACATTTCGCCGGCATCATCCATTCCGCTAAGAGCGTTTCCAGACGCTCCCATTCCATAGAAATGATTCATTATACTATCCAGATACATCTGTGATTTTTCCTGCTTGTCTGCAAAGTAATACAAAAATGGGAAACTATGGTCTGGCTGATTGCCATGACAATACTGACCAATAAATGAAGAAACATTTCGAGCAATATAATTTCCATTCCATGGAATAGTAAACAGAGAGTCCAACATCGATTCAAAAACTTCCTTGCTATCATACAATTCCACTAATCCTTCGGTGTCATGTGGCGCAAAGAATGACGACTGCCATGCATTGGCTTCTCTGTACATGTATTCGTAATAAGGATACTGAGGATTAAAGTTATCAACCCAATCGCCATTCTCCAACCGACCACGCATCAGACCGGTGGATGGGTCAAATAGATTTTTGTAGTTGGACGTTCTTTTCATCAACATCTGATAATTGTCTTCGTCTCCAAATTCCTTTGCCAACAGTGCAACTGCATAATCATCATAGGCGTATTCCAATGTTTTGGTTACGCCAGCTTTTGCTTTTGACTCCACATGCGGATTTTCAACAACCGGAGTTGATATATAACCTTTCTCCATGTATTCAGCAATATGCGGACGAGTACCCCCGTCTAAAGTGGCATTGCGGAGAAGTAAGTTGTAAGCACTTTTTACATCATATCCTTGAATACCTCTTAAATAAGATCCGGAAACAAAAGCTGCAGCATGATCACCATGAAAAAAAGTTGGCATAAACCCTCTTTTCTCTCCCTTGTCAATCATTGATTGAATTACGTCGTTAGTAACGTCTGGTGATAATATTCCAAGCAAAACTAATTTATTGCGATAGGTATCCCAGATAGAAGGAGTTGTATAATATCGAAATCCTTTATTAACAACTGTTCTACTTGCATCGGTGAAATCTCCGTTCACATCACTTCGTAATGCCGGCCATAAAAATGAACGATATAGGGAGGAATAAAACAACTCTTTTTGACGATCCGTTCCACCGGTTACTTCAATTTTCGACAACAATTCCGACCAAGTTTCGTTCGCTTCATCTTTAACATCAGCAAAGCTCTTCGTTGCAATTTCTGCTTCCAGGTTTTCTTTGGCATTTTCCAGACTAACGAATGAAAGTGCCACCTTAATTTCCAAAGGTTTGCTGTTACCATCAAAACTAACCACTGAAATTTTGTTGCGGCCTTCACCCAACGAATCAATCGATGCAATCTGATGATTCGTCTTTGCATAAAAATAAATTTTATCGCCAGTTTGTTGAAAACCTTTAAAGACTGATTCACCTTCCTGCTCGATTGTCCAATCGCGCACGCGTTCGTTAGACCGGGATAAGTTTACAACCAGCTTTTTATCTACACCATCTTCATATGTGTATTTATGAAATCCACAACGCAAAGTTGAAGTTAGTTCAGCATTTACATCGTATCTATCAAGATACACCTGATAATAACCCGGTTTTGCAGATTCATTCTCATGACTAAAAGTTGAACTAAAGTCATCAGCATTCACCTCTCCGGAAACTGGCAAGAAAGGTATGTGACACAAATTCCAATGTCCTTTATTGGTGTGAGTAAAACCTAGAATTTTGGTATCCTCATATTCATAACCTGCTCCACTTCTCCATTCTGTAATCGGACTTAATTGTACCATGGCATTTGGAACTGAAGAACCTGGATAAGTTAATCCAGCCCAAACTCTCCAATTTTCAGGAGGAGTATATCCACAATCAATGCTGTCTTGCAGGGGCGCAGTTCCTAAAAAAGGATTGACGTAACTTGTTAGTTCTTCCGAACTTTTATTTTGAGTCGGGGTACAGCTTACCACCGCAAATATAATTGCGAAAACAAATATTATATATTTCATCAGTTTGGATTTATTCAATGACTGCAGCCCAACCTCCGTCGCGGGCCAGCTCAATTTTTAATACATCATCTTTCTTCACCTGGCCTTCAACTTTTTTATAGTCCACAGCTTGAACGCCCGCATTTATACCATCCTGAAATGATGTTATTTTATACACTTTGCCAGATTTTAGAAAACTTAAGTCCAATGTAATGTCGCGTGCTTCGGTATCAGTAATTGCTCCAATATACCATTTATCGTTACTCCGCTTTGCCACTACAAAGTATTTACCAGCTTTTGCATCCAAAACTTTTGTTTCGTCCCAAACAACCGGAACACTGGTGATAAACTCGGTACATTCACGTTCGCGATAATAATAATAATATGGATTGTCTGCCAACATCTGGATACCACTCTCCAAAACCACATACAATGCCAACTGATAGGCTCTTGTCCCAATACTAACGGTATTAGTTCGTGAAGGTCTGTAGTCTTCCGGATGCGTTGAGTTCATTGCCCCAGGAGTAAAATCAGCAGGACCAACAGCATTTCTGATAAATGGAAGATAAGCGTTATTTGTTGTTGTGGCTCTTCCACCCCAAATATTCTGCTCCATTCCCACAATACCTTCATATGCTAAAATATTAGGTAGGGCACGTTCCATACCTGCAGGTTTAAAGGCACCATGATAATCAACGAAAAGATTGTGTTTCGCAGCTTCTCTTGCTACACGCTCATAATATTTTACCATCCACTGATCACTGCGATCCATGAAATCAATCTTCACCCCTGCAATTCCCCAGTCACTAAATGTTTTGAAAAGCTCCATGTTATTTTCAACCGTCAGCCAGGTTAACCATAGAACAATTTTTACATTCTTTGATTTTCCATATTTAATCAATTCAAACAAATCGATAGTTGGATTTGGAGTATAAGGATCGCGGGTGCTTTTAGCCCAACCTTCATCCATAATAATATATGGAATACCAAATTCAGAAGCAAAATCAATGTAATACTTGTAAGATTCCAAATTATATCCGGACTTAAAATCGACTCCATACAAACGGGCATCATGCCACCATTCCCAACTAACTTGTCCGGGTTTAATCCAATCTGTATCACCTAATTCATTCGGGCGGGATAATTTAAATACCATCTCATTCTCAAAAATCTGCGTATCATCAGTACTGATCATGAAAACTCGCCAAGGGAAATTACGGTTTCCGGTAGTTTTTGCGATGTACTCAGCCTCTATCAGCAATTTGACACTTCGGTCACCATCGTCACCAAATTCTACTGGACATTTTGGAAACCTGCTATCCATGGCATTTCCATCAATAGTTTTCAAAAACAAACATGGGTAGTCAAATAAATCAGCTTCTGAAATCAAAATTTTAGTTTGCTGCTTGGTATCAATCAAAACAGGTAAAGTGCTTTTATCAAGTTCAATGGCATCAGTCGTATTGGTCTCCACATAAGTAATCTCATACGAGCTTTTAAATGAACCTGTCGGAGACCATACAGCGTCAAATTTTGCAGGAAAATTCAGATGAACATCTTCATTCAATACTTCAATATCATCTTTCCCTTTATTGGTAATAAACCGATAGGCAACACCATCGTTATATGCCCGAAATTCAACTGAATACTTATTCTTAAACTTCATTAAAAGCACGTTGCAATTATTTACAACTTTTGCATTTCGTAGGGGAATTTCTCTTTCTATTATTTCATCAATAACAGACACTTTTTGTGAAGCCGACTTTGGATTATCTCCCAGTACTTCATCTTTAAGACGCAATCCTAAATAACTATTCTCTAAAAGAATCTGATCATCCTGGTAAACAGAATAATAAATTTTATCATTCAGGTTAATCTCAACTTTTATACTTTTATCAGGTGAAAAAAGTTCTGTGCTTACATTTTTTGCATATCCAGAATAGGATACTATTAAAATAAGAACAATCAAAGAGCAGGTTCTCTTAAAGAATTTAATACCAATTAAAAACGTTTGATTCATAATAGTTTATTGAGTTAATATTTATTGTGTGTGTTAAAATTATTCAATCAACATATTTGCTCCCCAAACCGGAACGACTGACCAATCATCCCAACCAATTTACCCTCCAGACTTCCTATAAGACTTTCGTTCCTATTGAAATTTGAAAATTCGAAGACCTCCCGCAACTCGCTATTATTATTTCTTATGAAACAGAATTGCCAGCGAAAGCTATCATCAAACAACGAATTCATTGAATTGAATGACTTATCAAACTGAATCCGCTGATGATCAGCTTTATCGATTCGAAAATAATAATGAAAAAGATTATTGGCAAGTAAAGAGAATTCAAAAGGTACTGCACGAGTTACAGTATGAACAACTTTTGACCCCAAATGCTGCATATATCCGGGTGTCGGATTTATTCTTTCGATGAGATACTCCTTGTGTAATTGCTTTTTTACAACAAATGCACATTCTAAAGTACTATTAGATGTGCAATCATTGGCATAAGTTATTTCACTAGTAAAAGAGGTACTCACATTTTCAAAACGTTCGAAATTAAACAAGTTAAAATAAGGAAAATAACAAAAGCTAAAAGAGACAATTATGAATAAGAAAGATTTTAAGAAAAGATATTTCATTACCTAATTTTTTTTGGCCAATAGCCCTGTCTCTTTATATTTTAACCCGATGCAATATCTCCCTCCTCAAAACAGCATGCAATATACAACACGATTGAATGATATAAAACCCCAGAAAGAATTAAAAAATATTTTCATTTTCAAGTAATGCGGCCGCTTCAATTAACATAGCACCACTTGATTGAGTTGTTAGCTGAGTTGATGTCCCTGCCTTGGCTTTCCAATAAGTACCAAACAGTACAAAATTTTTATTAGTTCCTTCTTTCCATAAAGTTTCGGCATTGTGTCTCAAAAAGGTAACGTAACGTTTCCTTGTCGCTTCAGGAAGATCTGGAAGAAGAATCAATTGCGTAAAATAACGCACAAACACCCCTTTAAATAATCCACCGTCTCCATCACCTTCACTTTTCATTATCTGATCATTACTATTTATCAAATTATTGAGAGTATAATCAGCAGCCTTTATTGCATCATTTAAGTAACCTTTTTCCCCTGTAATATAGTATAATTCCAATGCAGAACCCAGAAATGTTCCCTGATTATAGGTGAAGATCCAGGCAGTTTGCGTCTCTCCTGTACGTGCATTTAGATTGTCATATACCGCCCCATTTGCAGGATTGAACAAATACTCTTTCTCCCAGTCGTAAATATCGAGCGCCCATTGTTTATCGGCTTCACTACCAAATTGTTGAAACAAACGAGCAGCAAGAATACACGCAGGCCCGTTAGAACAAGCATTTTTGCTGTACAATTGAGCTTTTCTCCAGGCGATGCCACCACCGCCTTGATCATTCCATCCAGTTTTTATATCGTTCCAAACGTCGATCGCCGCCGTTTTATATCTTTCCTGACTGGTTGCGTTATATGCACGAAGCATTGCCAAGGCATTCCACTCCATATCATCATAAAACTCATTATAGAATGAGTTTCCATTTTTAGCTTTTACGCCCTCGTACCAATCATTGATTGTTGTTAAATATAAATTATCACCGGTTCTTTCATAGGCGTCGATAGTAACATCCAAGGCATGAGCTTGTGGCCAATAATGAAAATCTGTATTACTATTGTTATCGTATTGGAAATAATTATCTGCTGCATTCCAATATGAATAAATGAACGATGAGCTACTACTGTCCGCAGCAGCTTCCCAGTTTATTTCAATATCAACGGTTTCGTTTCCGCCGTTATCAATTCCATCATCTTTACTACATGCCTGAAAAATACACAGAACAGTTATTAAAAAAATTAAGTTCTTAATCTTCATCTTATCCATCCGTATTAAAATGCAAATTGAGGCAGGAAAAACCTGCCTCAATGCTATTATTAATTAAATCTCTTATTGATCTCCTACTTTCTCAACATTATGAGTGTATGGTCCTTCAGCATTAAAGGAAGCAGTAACATCAACATATGCCATATCCATGATTCCATCAAATTTCCACTTATCATCCCACTGCGATTCAGGAACAACAGTCATATAATAATATTCTTCATTTCCGGTTGGGCGTCCATCTGTTTGATTTAAAGTACCCCACCATTCAACACTTTCATTACCTTCCATATCGCTAATTAGCATTGTAAATTTGTAACGCTCGTCACGTCCCCAACCTTCTTGTTTAAATTCAAGTGGTTGATTAGAAGCTTTAAAAATACCATTGCCAATATAATCCAATGTAAAAATATTTTCGCCTAGTGGGCTGAAATACAACCTGAACTCAAGTACCTTGGTTAGCACTGTTGAACCAACATTGAAATCTATATTAATGCGGTAAACACCTGTAGTTTCTACAGTAGAAGAAGAACTACCTTCTTTTAACACGTTATTTTCAATGTAGAATTGTCTTGGTGTTCCAGAATTTGAATCAACAAAATAGTATGGTTCACCTGCAGTAAGTTGAGTGTAAATTTCGAATTCACCAGGAGCAATTGCTTTCATAATTGAAGCATCAGCTACATCAGCTCCACCTTCTGAAGCTGCCCCAGAAACGTATACATCAACAGGAACTTCAGCAAAACCAGCCAAACGGGTAATTTCCATGGTACGAACTTCTTCTCCAGCTAATTCATTGATTCCCTTTGAAGAGAATACAGTCCAAATAAGCTTACCAGTTTCAGCAGCACCAATTCCGGCCATTGCACCAATTTTATTCAACTGCTTATGGGTAATTGTAGCATGGTTGTATCCACCATTGTTATCAGAAGCCAGTTTATAAATTGGCTCAGAAAAATCACCACCTTCAACATCAAAAGCTACTTCATAAAGTACCATACCGCTGTCTTCAGCTTTTGCAGGTTCCCATTCAAAATATACTGATGCAGATGCAGATGTTTGTAAAACAATTGCTTTATTATTCGCTGGTTCATATAGCGTTTTAACCGAGGTTACGCGGGTATCTCTAAGTCCTTCTTCTTCACATCCGAAAAATGCCAATAGAATAGAAGATAATATAGTAAGTCTGATTAACATTGTTTTCATAATCGATATATGTTTGTATTTTTTGTTCATTTTTACTTAACTCTTGTGTACTAATAATTTGGATTTTGTCCAAGATTTGGATTTAAGTCTTTTTGTGACTGAGGCACTGCCCACAAGTAATCTCTTTCAGAATTGAAAGATCTCTTGTCAAGCTTAATATATCCATTGTCGATACTTGGGTCACCATATTTTGCACCATGAGGATTGCCATTTAATACAACCTCCGCAGTTCTCCAACGACGTAAATCAAAGATTCTAAGTCCTTCCAATGCTAACTCAACACGACGTTCACGACGAATGATGTTTTGAAGGTCTGATTTGCTCCATGCACCATCAAAGTTTAAAGCACTAACATCAGAAAATCCAGCACGCTGACGCAAAGCCTTAATGGTCATATCCCAAGTGCTTTCATTCATTTCGTTTAACTCATTTTTAGCTTCAGCGTACATCAACAGTACATCTGCATAACGAATTAAAATCAAGTTCAATCCAGAAGTAAAAGATGCCAAAGATTCCGGATCATAATACTTACGCATGTAGTATCCAGTTCCTGTTGAGTTGGTTCCTTGTCCTTTGTACTCATCAACAGCAGCTGACTCGTCTGGAGCAGTTCCTGGCTGAATGTAAATCGTCTGAATAGTTCCATCAGGTAATCTCCATGGGAACTCGTGGTAAACAACGGTAGCTGTTAAACGTGGATCACGATTATTATATGGATCGTTTTCGTCGTAACCAGAATTTGAGTCACTAATCGGACGTCCGTTCATCATCAAATAATCATCAACCAACTCTTGTGTTGGAGACATTTGGTTCACCCTTGCACCTACAGAAAGAGGAGCATAGTCGAAATACTCACCCCATGTACGAAGTGAAGGCACATAACCAAGATCAAGAATTACTTCCTCATTATATTCATTCTCTGGCAAGAAAATACCTTCGTAAGATGGGAACAAACTATATGATCCGTATTGATCTGAGTTAATTAATTTTTCACAAGTGCTAACGACATTTGCCCAATCATTGCTATACAAATATGTTCTGGCTTTAAAGGCAATTACCGCGCCCGAAGTGATTCTTCCAAGGTCTGTGTCTGCATATTCTTCATTGGTAGGAAGATCATCAACAATTGCATCTAACTCACTTCTTACAAAAGCCAATACATCAGCTTGAGGAGTTCTTTCAATTACTTTTGTCTCATCAAGTGTTAAATCTGTTTCGAATAAAGGAATGTCTCCATACCAAGTAGTCAATCTGAAAAACAAATAAGCGCGAATAAAGCGGGCTTCAGCAATCATTCTTGCCTTTAACGTTTCATCCATACCTTCAATTCGATCCACATTTTCAAGGAAAGTATGACAGGTTTTTATTCCTTCATAACTATTTTTCCATTCGTCCTGAAAACGTCCATTAGAAGCATCCGCTTGTCCAGAAGAAATCATTTTCTCAGCACTTGCTCCTCTACCTTCGTAGATATTATCGCTTAAAGCTTCTGTTTTGAAAAAATAACTGGCGTTATACATTTGACTGTAGGCCATATTCAAAACCATATTGGCTTTTTCTGGAGAAGTCCAATAGTTTGCTTCTGTAAATTTATTTGTTGGAGCCAGATCCAACTCATTACAAGAGGTGAAAAGTATCAATATTACACTTGCAATGCCGGCACTATATTTTAGAAATTTCTTTTTCATGTAATTCATTTTTAAAATTCTAAATCTAAACCAAACCCGTAGTACTTAAGCGTAGGATAGTTCCGGCCACTGTTCGCACCAGTACCTCCTGTTCCTCCCATATTACTTCCAAACTCAGTCGATTCAGGATCGATGAACGAGACATTTGAAATAGTAAATAAGTTTTGTGCACTCACACTTAGACGTAGTTTTTGAATTCCCAATTTAGATGTTACCTGACCTGGCAAAGTATACCCCAGTTGAATATTTTTCAAACGGATATAAGATGCATTGAATAGGTAGATATCTGAGCTTTTTTGATAGTTATTTGTGTTTGAAGCAGATCCTGGAGCAGATAATCTGGGCCACTCTGCATCAGGATTAACCGGTGTCCAGAAATCCAATTGGTGATTATAAATTACGTATGAATAGTTGGCATGGAATGGCTCTACTAATTCACCACGCAGGAACATATCACGTTTTCCAACTCCTTGAATAAGCATGCTAAAATCGAATCCCTTCCAGGTCAAATCATAATTTAAACCGAAGGTATAGCGAGGGAATGCATTTCCTAAAACCTGGCGGTCTTTGTCATCAATCACTCCATCTTCATTTTTATCTACATACTTAACGTCTCCAGGTTCTACAGTTGCACCAATTGGTAAGGCACTATTGGCAATTTCTTCATAACTCTGGAATAAACCATCCGTTTTATATCCATAATACGAACCTAAAGCAACACCTTCACGAATCAACTTCTGCAGCTGGTCATTTGAATTGATTTGCTCATTTCCACCGAAATCAACAACCTCATTCTGAGAATCTGCAAGGTTCAGTCTAAAGCTATGGTCAAAATCTCCGGTTCTTGTATGATAATTCAGGGTTGCTTCCCAACCTCTGTTTCTCATGTCACCAGCATTTTCTTTTGCAACAGCTCCTCCAAACACAGAAGGAACAACTGGAGTCAATAGAATTTGAGAGGTAAGCTTGTTAAAGTAATCTAACGAAACTGAGAATTTATTACTGAAGAAAGTAGCATCTGCTCCAATATTAAAGTTTGCAGATTGTTCCCATTGCAATGAACTGTTTCCAAAATCAAAACCTGTTCCGGATACGGCAGCGTTGTTAAATCCGTATGAATTTGTATAAACGGTATATGTCGTAAAATATGAGTAATCATCAACATTCTGATTACCCAATACACCATAAGAACTTCTGATTTTCAGGTCACCAAAACGATCTTTGTAACCAGCCATAAAGTCCTCTTCTGAAAGTCTCCATGCAGCAGTAAAAGATGGAAAAAATCCCCAACGATAACCTTCCGCAAATTTTGAAGAACCATCATAACGGAAACTTACATCTCCATAGTATTTGTCTTTATAATTATAACTTCCCCTTCCAAATACAGAATAGATACTTCTTTCTTGTGTTTGTGCTGGCGTATTATAACTTGTCGGATCGATTTCAGTTTCAGTTTCAGGAAGACCCAAATCACGATCAGTGTATTTCATTTTTATCTCATTAGCTTGACGAGTATAAGATTCATTTGAAACACCAAGCAATCCAGAAACACTGTGATCTTTATTAAACGTACGATTATAATCCAATAAGAATTGAGTATTTAAAATGTACCTTTTCTCATTGAAATCTTCAGTATTCCTAGCATCATTCGCATAAGAGTTAGGCTTTGTAGCTGTTTCGCTAGAGTAATAAGGTACTTCCAAACTTCTGATAAATCGATGATTTGAACTCAAATCCAAACCAACCATTCCTTTGGCTGTAAGACCATTGGCAACTTCCATCTCAAGATTTAAACTTCCCAGGAAATTATCGTCATCTTTTTTCTGGTAGCCACCAGCTTCCAAAAGCCCAAGTGGGTTGAATTGAGAAAGAACGTCATTAATTAAATATTTTCCATTCTCACCTTTCAATTTGTAATTGTAATAGTTTGGAATCCTTGATCCATCAACCATCAATACTCCGGTACCTGCATTCGGTGCATTTTGCATGGTGCGGTTAAATGACATTAAAGCACTCACTTTCAATTTGCCATACTCGCTAACCATGTTCGTACGGAAGTTATAACGTTCAATGCCGAAATCCCCAACAAAGTTACTCTCCTGGTTATAGTACCCAGCAGAAATCATATAGGTTGAATTTTCGCTACCCCCAGAAATGCTTGCATTATAATTTTGTTGCAAGGCGCTTTGTAAAATTCCATCCAAAAACCATTGACCTTCTCCATTTTCCTGGAAATCCCGGATTTCAGAAGGTGTGTATTTGGGTGATGATCCGGCATTAATCAAGGCCTGATTTTTCAACAATGCATTCTCATATCCTTTTACCGGAGAAAACAATACATGCGGATCCTGATAACCAGTCATTGTGCTCAAACGTACAATTGGCTTATTATTTTTTGATCCTTTTTTGGTTGTAACCAATATTACACCGTTTGAAGAACGAGATCCATAAATAGCAGCACTACCTGCATCTTTCAATACTGAAATATTTTCAATATCTGCTGGATTCAGGTTGTTCAGACTACCCACTTCCGTAATCATTCCATCAATTACAATCAACGGATCATTGTTATTCATTGTACTGATACCTCGAATGTTAATATTCATGCTATTATCATTCGGGTTCATACTTTTTTGCTGGATAATGAGGTTTGCGGAAGCACCTTGTAACGCCTGCATCGTATTTCCAACCGGACGATCCTCAATTAAATCCGCATTGATTTGATCAACAGAACCAGTCAGGTTTTTCTTTTGCATGGTTCCATAACCAATAACCACAACTTCCTCAACACCGATCACATCCTCTTGCATCACCACATCGATAACGCTTCGGCCGGCTACTTCAACTTCCTGGGTAATCATACCAATAAATGAATACACCAAAACAGCATCTCCAGGAACATTTGACAAACTGTACATTCCATTAAAATCGGTGATCGTACCTTCCGATGTTCCTTTCACAACTACAGTAATTCCGGGAATAGGCTCACCTGACTCGCCTTTCACCACACCAGCGACGGCTTGTTGCTGAACCATTTGTTTGTCAAATGATGTCAAGTATTGATTTGAAGCACTTACAGCAATATACTTGTCAAATACCTTGTACGACAAGTTTGCTTTAGGCAACACTGCATCCAGCACTTCAAAAATGGTCCCATTGTCAATATCTATATCAATCTGCACATCCTTACTAAGCTCCTCACTACGATAGAAAAAGTGATAGTCAGTCTCATTTTCAATATGCTCGAAGATTGATTCGAGGGATGCTTTTTGCATCTTCAAATTCAATCTTGTGTTTTGCCCATATGATGAGCCAGCATAAGTTTGCATGAGACTCAGCAAGAGCAGGAAAATGGTTATTCGCATAGCTCTCAATAATTTACACAACCGATACCGGTTGCTACAATTAAACGATTTTTTCATAAATTTGTATTGTTTAGGATTAATACTAATCTTCCACCCGAAGATTTGATTCTAAAAATTTTACAGATCGGGAAATACGGCAAATATTTTCCGGTCTTTTTTTTATTACATAGGCATCTTTTTTAAGATAATTAAGTTTGGATTTTCATTTCTTATTTGAATTGAATAATCAACATTGGACGTAAATTTTAAAATGTCCATTATCTGATCTATTGGTTTATTTTTCAATATAGCACCTGTAAACTTCAAATCTCTGACTGATTCATCATCAAAAACAATTTCAACATTAAACCATCGCTCAAGTTTTTGTGCTATATATTCCAATTTTTCATCCCTAAAAAAGATGGTTCCATCTTTCCATGATGTGTAAAAACTGGTATTCACTTTTGTGATATTTATCTGATCATTGTCGGCTGAATACAATGCATTTTGATCTGGTTTTAAAACAGCCATCACTTTCCCCTCTAGGTTCTCAAGACGAACTTTTCCTTCAACCAAAGTCACATTAGCTTCAGCAGATTTCTCAAACGCTTCAACATTGAAACTTGTTCCCAAAACATTTATGGAAAGATGTGGGGTGAGTACGTGAAAAGGTTTCTTTTCATTATGGGTAACCTCAAAATAAGCTTCCCCGGTTAGTTTTACTTCCCGTAAATCTTTATTGAATTTTTGAGGATATTCTAATTTTGCTCCTGAATTCAGCCAAACATGGGTATTATCAGCCAAAATAACTTCTGCACTTTCGCCAAAAGGAACAATAACTTCATTATTCGCAATTCCGTTACTTCCAAGTTTATTTTGAATAAGATAGAAGGAAAAACCACCAATTAAAAAAGCCAACAAGAATATTGCCGCGTATTTGTATACCGCCAATTGAATCCTTTTAATTTGATTAGCTGGCTTTGTTTTCTTCCCAAAAACATCTTTTGCCAATTCATCAAAATTGGCAAACCCTGAATAAGAATACAGGTTTTTAATTTCATTAAATTCTTTTTGGTTGGCATTATCTTGTTCTATCCAATCTAATATAGATTCGATTTCTTCCTTATTCGTAATTGAATTTGATGCAAACCTATGTAGTTTTTCTTTGTCCATACATTTGGCTGTTTAGTAATATGTACTGATTAGATTAAAATACCCTATATGAAAAATTACTTTTTTTTTCAGGGAACTAGCGTAGTAAGAAAAGAACCAATGGTAGATAGTTCTTTAATGCTTTGCGAAAAACTTTTAATGATCTGGTAATGTGCGCCTCAACAGCTTTTAGTGAGATATTCAATTCATCGGCAATTTCCCGATTCTTCTTATTTTCAAACCGACTTAACTCAAAAACCAATCTGCTTTGGGGAGGAAGTTTCTCAAGCGTTTGATTGATAATTGTATTTATCTCATCGAAAATAAGAGGAGATGTTTCCAAATCGTTCAATGAAGACTGAAGCACAGTCAAAGTCCGATATTTCAAATTGTCACCATGAAGTTGCTTAACTTTTAAATGATCAAGCTTTTTAAGACACTGATTCTTTGTCAAAGTGTATAACCAGGAAGACAAATTATTGACTTCAGCTAGTTTACTTTTATCCTTCCAGATGATTGAGAATACGTCCTGAACAACATCTTTTGAAGATTCTTCATCATTCAAATATTGATTTGCAAATAAATACAATCGTTGGAAATAGATATTAAAAACCAGTCCAAAAGAGAATTGATCTCCTTTAGCTAGTTTTACTAAAATCTCTTTCTCGTTAATGCTATTCATTCACACAATTAATTGAAGTACAGAACTAGGATAATACCAAAGCTTTCGTTGCAAATATAGGAATGAATTTTAAAAGGGAAATAAAACAGGCATCATGATAAACGGGTCTAAATGTTAATGATTCTTATTGAAAATGAACCGCTGCTTAAAACATATATCCCCTTCGGCAAATCATTCAAATCGAGAACAGCTTCACCTCCCCTATCAACAACAATTTCTGTAACCTTAAGTCCGGAAAGATTATAAATGGTAACATGACTCTCCTCCGAAAAACCACTTAAATACAAGATCCCCGTTGTCGGGTTTGGATATACTTTTGGCTGATTTTCCAGAGCCACTTCGCTCGAAGTTATTAATTCATCCAGTGATGTAAGCTCCCAGTTTTGACCAAGATGATTCCCTAAAGTAACATCTTTAAGAATCAATGCCTGCCCGGCCTCAGTTATTATTGGCCATGGAGCAATATCTTCGTAATCAACCTGATCAATGATAATTCCATGTGAATCAATCAAATTAATTTTCTCTCCATTGTTATCCAGTTTTCCACTGCCCCACTCAAGTTTATGGCCATAAAAACTTTGTACAATGTCGAATGATTTATCGGCGGTTAGCACTAATTTTTCATCAACAGCCAGCGTAATATCATCCGGAAATAAATATTCAACCCCTTTACTTATTTTGTAGCCTGACAAATCAACGGACTTTGTTCCCGAATTAATTATTACAAACAATTCAGGCTGATTGATACTGGCTATATAATTAATCGCAAAAATCTGAACCATCGGAGGGGCTTCCACATCAATTTGCAAAGCACCGATATTACCATCAGTTCCAGAACCAATTGCAGGAGAATTACTTCTCAAACTAAAATCAAAATTATTAGGATCGGTGAATAATGGATCTTCAAAAAGATTATTTTGATTTAATTCCAAAGTATCTACATCCGACAAACTGTATGAGGTATTCATTTTAGAATATTTATCGCCAAAAGCCGAGTATTGATATGAATTGGACAAGATTGAGTTTTTAAGCCATATATTTCCTCCTGCTTTGCCTGGATTTTTTTCAAAAGCGTAAACAGCAATACCGCACCCATAATACGTGCAATTATTAATCTTCACGACACTTGAATCTTTTGCCACTGTTCCACTATTACAATTTACAATTATGGAGTTCTGAACATCTACTTTTGATTCCTGTCCAACGGAAACACCTTTATCGGTAATATTGTAAATAAAATTACTATCAATCAATACATTCTTAGACCCTTCACCAATATCTATTGCGTCCGAATTTTCACCATAAAAACCTTGAAAAACACAATCAGTTATTTCTGCACTAATACTGCCATCCAAATCAACCCCATCTGTATCCGGCTGATCATTCCCAACAAACTCACAATCCCGGATGACAGCCTCTCCATACTTCACATTTACAAGATCACCCGTCACCTTTGAATGGAAATAGCAACCTGTCAGTTCAACGTTGGAATACCTTGCGACAACCGGATTATCCCAAACATCTTCAATGATAATACTATCGAGTTTTACATCTGAATTATAGATGGAAACTGCAGCATTCTGCCGGGTTGGATTACTGCCAATTGAAGCATCTTCAATAATAGTATTCGCTAATTTTGATGTACTTGTAGCGTTCTCAATAACAATTGCCCCCCACTTCTTGATGGGTGAATTAAAATTCGATTTGAAAATCACCGGCTCTGTTTGTGTTCCATTACTTTCAATTGCTCCATTAACATACATACTCACCCCATCTTCCATTAAAATTTCCACACCTGCATCAATCGTTAATGTTGCTTCTGGCTGGATGACAATATCTCCAGTGGTGTAATAGGGAGAACAATCTTTATATAGATGCAAATCTTCAGTGACTATCTCGGGTATCAGACAATTATCATTTTGCTCAAAAACAGCAACTAAATTTGTGTTATCCTCCAAAGCCAGATTGTAAGTATTACCATACGAAATTATCGCATCATTTACTTTTGTAGCTGATAAACTGAGATCAAAACTAATATCACTACTTGATGGATACCCTTGATGCACTTCCACTGCAACTACATTGGTTCCATCTACAAGCCTAGAAGCATCAACGCTAAATGCTGAAAATTCGGTTTCTCTTGCCCCACTTAATGTTGCGCTAGCCATTGTTCCGGCTTCAATTATTCCACCCGGCATATTTGCACGTACAGTTTCTTCTCCATTCAAATAAACCACAGCACCATCATCGAACCTCAACCAAATCGTAAGATTGGAATAATCATCAGCATTCTCCACAGAGAATTCCTTCCGAAAATAAGTGGTGATATTCTTATGATCTGCATCCCCGGTATAACTAACCACTGTGTTCTCATCTCCATCACCATACCCCAATTCAGCCATACCTTCAGACCACGAAGAATCATCATATTCCTGTTGAATCCAATTCGCACCTAAATCCACTCCTTCATCGTTGTATTTCCAGGTATCTTCCTTCTCAATAAGATTATTAGAATCCCCGCTTTTCCAACCGATAAAATTATAGCCATTTATTGCATTTGCTTCAAAGGCAACTTCTCGACCAACAGGATACCTACCAAAGCAATTGGTTTCAGGAACGATTAAATCGTTAAGTTTTACAACTCCGGCTTTCGCAGGCTGCACTGCAACAGACAAATCAATCAAGTTTTCGCTGCCAAATAAATTATCCAAAATGATGCCAGGACGAACATTGGCAAAGTCCTTCATTTCTGAAACTTTTCCATTCCAATAGGCAACCGACTCTATTGGGTCTCCATAATTGGAACTGGTACCAGCCCATCTTTCAACATGCTTTGGTATCTCACTTTCAATATTGGATGCAAATTGATCGATTACCTGATGCATCCTTTGTGGACAAAATGTAGTAAATAGATGATCGGCAAATCGAAGTTTAAAACTTTCTGAAAAAGAAGAATTTACCATCAAATTACGAAACGGAAAAACTGTTTTCCCAATAAAAAAATCCAACAAATTACCGTTATCATCAATAAATCCTCGGTCAGTGTCAAACAACAACCACCTCCATTTCCCAAATCCCTGAGGTTTCCAGGCCATTACATTGTGACCAACGGAACTATTTGAGGCATACATTTCACTAATTATGTAATCGGTGAAATTTTCTATATCCATCTGAGTAGATACTAAGTCATAGTTAGCCTGATTACTTAAATCTTTTTCGTAAACACTTTTAAATGTGTCATATTGATAATAGCTACCTTCCTCAACGTTTTCACCGTTTTCAATCATATCAATATTATCAACTACGAGATCGTTTTCCTCTTTTATAAACTCTTCATTAACCTTCGAACGGATATTATGAATTCCCATGTATTGCCCGTTAATATAAACCACACAGGGCCTAAATCCTTGAATATCCAAATCCATATTTAATTGAGTTGAATACTGGATCATTCCATCGCGAAATAATGTATATGCCCAATCACTTCCGGAAGCCCTTAAAGAGAAAGACTCGAACGTGTGGTTCTTTCTATCAAAAAAAAGTGGATACTCTATATTATTAGAGCCATAACTCTTATCAAAATAAATCCCCAGCATCTTTTGCGGAAGCTGCCATGAATGGAGACCATTTATTTTGGCTCCGGCGCGCTCATTAAAACCAGCTCTATCACTCCCATCATTTTCAAACAATTCGATATTAATAGGTATTTCCCAATCCGGATGGAAATCCTGCGCATAAATACCGATAGTTGGATCCCAAAAATTTTCGGGAGCAGATGCTATTGAAATAACAGGTAGTTTCCCAATTGAACTATCGGAATCAATAAAATAAGAATGTGTGATTACTTCACCCGGAATATTATCCGATTTAAATATTCGGGCCCTTACAATGGTAGTCGCGCCAATATTTATCGGATTCTCATAAATTGGAGAATTATTATTTGGTTCCGATCCATCCAAGGTGTATCGGATGTAACCGTCAAATCGATTAGCTAAAGTCACAGAAATCGGACTGGAATAAATACCGCCACGAATCGAAAAATCTGGAATACTTCTTACGATTCCCTCAAAACTAGAATTTCCATTTGATGTCCCCGGAGTGGGTTCGTTGAAATATCGCCACTCACCAGTGCCATTTGGTACCCGCCCCATTGAAATATTGGATTGCTGCAAATCGTATATTAATGAATCTACTATTTCTCCGGATGGATCTGACAATGCAATCTCTTCTCCATCTGCAGAGAGTTTAAAACTTGCATGCAAACCAGTTCCAAAATCATCAAGCCAAATAACAACAAATTCTTTTGCCTTTAACTCATAGTCTATCGCAATCACATACTTCTGTGGATTAGAAATATTATCGCTAATACTATAACCGTTAAGATTTATCGAAGAAGTTCCAACATTATATAACTCCACCCAATCTCCAGATTCGTCATAATCAGGATCATTAACAAATCCGGTATTTGATGCCATAAATTCATTAATTATCACCTGTCCCCACGATTGTGAAAAAGCCAGTATGCAAAATGAAATGATGATATATTTTAAAAAGCGGGGTGTCATAATCCTAAATTAAATTTACCGATAATTAAAGAATGCCAAATTAATAATAATCCTGAATCCGGACTATTTTTAGAGCTATTTATAATTTCACCCAACTTCCTCGAACAAGAGCAATTTTGATGGAAAAACTGAACGAAATATCAACAAACAAAAGGAGGGATTGTTGTTTCGGTATAATGAGTAGAAAAATGAGGAAATCCATCGAGCCTTTCAGTTTTGGGAGGAGCTAAAAGAAACCCGATGGATTAAAAAATAAAGGGATAAGGGAAATTGATGCTAAAGATCTTTTCGGGCGAGATAACTGGTTGATTTAAATACCAGGCTCGAATACTCTTCCGAAAGTTTGTTGGCTGCTTCTTCTGAACCTTGCTGTTTTACAAATTCTTTCCACCATTTAACACCATCGGGTGACCATTTCCATTCATATTCGGATGGTCCGTCTTCCAATGTCCAAATAAGCATCATATCGTATTCACCAGTCATTAGCCAAAGCATTTTGGGTGGGGTGGTTTCAGCAGCTTGACCGGCCTTCTCATAAAGTTGAATAATTTCTTTGGCACGTTTTATCTTTCCAGGTTTAAAATCCACTAATACCACTTCGTGCCAGGTCGCATTTTCATACTTACTTGCTTTCATTTCTTCCTGTGCAATAGCACCTGAAACGATAAAAAGCATTAGCGCAACAAATAGGAATAAATTTTTCATACACCATCAATTTTAGTTAGTAATTATCTTGTAAGTAATCAGTAATCCTGCAAGAAAAATTGATTTTTGGTGTGTAAAGTGGACTTCTAACTCATTAAAGTCACACAAGTTAATTCTTATTTAGATTAAATCAAAATAATAAAAGTATTTTCGATAGCAAAAAATGAAAACCCTGTATTCGCAGTTGTTTGAATTGCAAAACGATGCTAATTTATACTTAGAATCGAATGGCGAATCCTTTGCTTTAATTTATATTTGTGATTCAATTAGTAAAAAATGAAGAACACTCCGCTGATTTTAGTTTCGAATGACGATGGTATTTATGCCAAAGGGTTAAAAGAACTTGTTGAAGTGATGCGCCTTTTTGGTGAAGTGGTTGTTATTGCACCGGAGAATCCGATGTCTGGCATGTCTGGAGCTATCTCCGTTGATAAACCATTGCGGGCAACTAAAGTACATGAAGAAGAAGGATACACAGCCTATAAATGCACTGGGACTCCCGTTGATTGTGTAAAATTAGGCTTTAACCAGTTAACAGATCGTCAACCTGATTTTGTGGTATCCGGAATCAATCATGGGGCCAATTCATCAATCAGTGTAATCTATTCAGGAACATTGGGAGCAGCCATTGAAGGGTGTTTACATGGTGTACCATCTATCGGCTTTTCTATTTGCGACTACGATCCGGAAGCTGATTTTTCGAAAGCTAAAATGTTGGTGGCGCGAATTTTTCAGACAGTGATAGAAGAAGGTTTGCCCCACTTTACCTGTCTCAATGTAAATATTCCACAAGGAAGCGTAAAAGGAATAAAAGTTTGTCGTCAAACCAAAGGAAAATGGGTTGAAGAGTTTGAGAAACGAACTGATCCCCACCAGCGTGATTATTATTGGCTGAGTGGTCATTTTAAGAATTTTGAACCGGATGCTGAAGATACCGATCTATATGCTCTGGATAATCAATATGTATCCGTTGTACCAATCAATGTCGATATGACCTGCCTTGAAACGTATCAACAAATGAAAAACTGGAACTTCTAATGAGTGAACAGCCTCCAAAAAATAAAAGTAAAATAAGAGAAGGTTTTCTCCCCGGAATAATTTTTCCAATCATCATTTTCTTTGTAATCTACATTGTACAGTACAAAGAAGTTAGCTTCTGGGACTATATGCAAAGTATGTGGCAATTTCAATTGATGTTCAAATTATTGTCATTATGCGTTGTTCCAAATCTGATCTTGTTTTTGTATTACTTCAAGCAGAAAAAAGACATGGCAGCTCGTGGCGTGCTAATGGCCACTTTTATTTACGCATTCATGGTACTAATTTCAAGCATACTATAATATGAAGTATTATTTCATTGCAGGCGAAGCCTCAGGTGATTTGCATGCTGCCAATCTAATTAAAGAACTGGTCAAAAAAGACTCCAATGCTGAATTGAAAGGTTTTGGAGGAGACCTGATGGAGCAGGCTGGAATGAAACTGACCAAGCATTACAAGGAAATGGCTTTCATGGGGTTTATTCCTGTGTTGATGAACTTGAGAACCATTAAAAAGAATTTCAAAACCTGTGAAGAAGACTTGCTGAATTTTAAGCCTGACGTGGTGGTTTTGGTAGATTATCCTGGATTTAATTTGCGCATGGCTGAATTTGCCAAAAAGCATGGAATCCGCGTTTACTATTATATCTCCCCTAAAATATGGGCATGGAAAAAACACCGCATCAAAAAAATACGAGCATTTGTAGATGAGCTATTCACCATCCTTCCATTTGAGACTGAGTTTTACAAAGGCCTGGGAGTGGAAGTTAACTATGTTGGGAACCCAGTATTAGATGCAATATTATCAAAACTGAAACCTGTCAATTTTGATTCGTTTGTACAAACGAATGCATTGGAGAAAAAGCCTGTTATTGCTTTATTGCCAGGAAGTCGGCTGCAAGAAATAAAAACCTTGCTGCCCATTATGCTAAAAGCTGCTGAGGATTTTAAAGATTATCAATTGGTTGTAACTGCAGCTCCCAATATCGATCAGACTGTTTATGATCAAATATTGAAAGGCTACCATGTTAAATTACTTAAAGGCGTAACGTATGAAGTGCTGCAACATGCCAAAGCTGCGATTCTTGCTTCTGGCACCGTTTCGTTGGAGGCTGGTGTAATTCGCACCCCTCAAATAGTTTGCTACAAAATGGCAGGCGGCTTTATTTTTCATTTAATTGGAAGACTGTTGATTAAAATCCAATGGGCATCGTTGGTTAACCTGATTTTAAACAGAGAAGCAGTGAAGGAATTCATTCAAATTTATTGTACTTCCACCAATATCAGGCAAGAATTAAAATTGATTTTGGAAGATAAAAATCATCGTAAAAATATATTAGCCAGTTATGATGAACTTCATGAAAAACTGGGGAAAACAGGTGCTTCGGAAAGAGCTGCCGTGGCAATGCTGAATAAGCTTTCCCAAAACTATTAATCTTTTCCTATCTTCGTTTGGGTAAAAACAAATACAGCGCAATGTTTAGTTTATTTCGAAAAGAAATTACCAGCTTTTTTGGATCGCTTACCGGGTATTTAATTGCCTTTGTATTTTTAATTGGCAATGGTTTGTTTCTATGGGTATTCCCCGGCAATTTCAACATACTGGATAATGGTTATTCAACCCTGGATACCTATTTCTCATTAGCTCCATGGATATTCCTGTTTTTGATACCTGCACTCACCATGCGCTTGTTTGCCGAAGAAAAAAGATTGGGGACTTTGGAGGTACTGGTGACACGACCACTTTCATTGTTTCAGCTGGTGTGGTCAAAATATATGGCAGGAGTTGTGCTGGTTTTAATTTGTCTTTTGCCCACTCTAATTTATTTCTATTCTGTTTATTCATTGGGAAACCCAGTTGGAAACTGGGATAGTGGCGCTGCCTGGGGATCGTTTATTGGTCTGTTTTTTCTGGCAGCTGTGTATGTTGCAATCGGTCTTTTTTCGTCTTCATTAACAGACAATCCTGTGTTTTCATTTATCCTCTCATTGTTTCTATCCTATTTATTTTATGTAGGAATCGAACAAGTAGCCTCTTTAAATTTATCGGTTGCATTAAATGAATTTTTCATACGGCTTGGCATCAACGAGCACTATCTTTCTATTAGTCGAGGCGTGGTTGATTCCCGGGATGTGATCTATTTTCTTTCACTAACTTTTTTCTTTTTGGTTTTGACTAGTATGACCTTACAACTGCGTCAAAAGAAATGGAAAAAGCAATTGCAAAAGTTAGTGACATTGATGGCTGGTTTAATAATACTTTCCTACTTATCAGGCTTTTTCTTTTTTCGGTTGGATCTGACTTCAGAAAAGCGTTACAGCCTTTCTGATCTTGCAAAGGAAATGGTTCAACAACTGGATGCTCCAGTAAAAATTGATTTATTTTTAGATGGAGAACTTCCTGCTGGATTCAGAAAATTGCAGGGTGCTGTAAAGGAAAAGATTCAGGATATGAATGCCTTTTCCAGAGAGCGAATTAGATTTGAATTGCACGATCCTTATAAAATGACAGAGAATCAAAAAGAGCGAGACCAACTTTTTGATCGCCTGATAACCCTTGGATTACAACCAACTGACCTTCGTTTGAAACAAGATGAAGGCACCGTGACCAAATTAATTTTCCCGGGAGCAGTTATTCGTTATAAAGATTATGAAATTGGTGTGAATTTATTGAGTAACAATCAAAATCTGCCTTCCGAAGTTAATTTGAATAATTCTATTGAAAAACTTGAATTTGAGTTTTCCAGAGCTTTCAAACAATTATTAAATGATGAAAGACCCGTCGTTGCTTTTCTCAAGGGACAGGACGAATTGAGTAATTCTGAAACGCAGGATATTCGCCAAAGCTTAATGGAAAATTACGAAGTAAAGGATTTGAAATCAACTCAATTAGTGAATGGCAAAACTATTCCAAAAGTGTTGATTGTAGCAGACCCTTCTCGACCTTTCGAAGAGCAGGATAAGTTTTACATCGATCAATATTTGATGCGTGGGGGAAATCTACTTTGGCTCATCGATCCTGTTCAGGTAAGCCTGGATAGCTTAAGCCGTGGTGAAACAACCCTGGCATTTCCTCGCGATTTAAATCTAATGGATCAGTTTTTCAAATATGGCATCCGTGTGAATCCTGATTTATTGCAGGATGTTGAATGTCTAATGATTCCTGTCAATACTTCGTTAGATGCTAACAATCCAAAATATACACCGGCTCCATGGTATTTTTCTCCCTTGCTTACTCCATCACAGGATCATGAAATTAGCCGTAATCTGAACCGCATCGAATCAGAATTTGTAAGTTCCATTGATACGGTGGGTAAAAATCCAAACCTTAAAAAGTCAGTTATTCTGCATACCTCCCTTTATTCGCGAAAATTGCGCACACCATTTGAGGTTAGTCTGCAAAGTATTAACAACCCGCCTGCGCGGAACTTATTCCAGGATAAGCTATTACCAGTGGGCGTATTAGTTGAAGGTATTTTTCCGTCCGTGTTTCAAAACCGGATGGTTGATCAATTTAACCTACAAGGGATCGATCTCTTGAGCGAATCAAAACCTGCCAAAATGATTGTTTTGGCTGACGGAAGTTTAATCGCAAACCAGGTTACTCACCGAAACGGGCAGATTCAAACCTTGCCACTTGGGTACGACCGATATTCAAGACAAACCTTTGGAAATAAGGAATTCATGGTGAATGCAATTAATTATTTGAGCGATGATCTTGGCATTATGTCTTTGCGTTCCCAAGTGTTCAAAATCCGCCTGCTAGACAAAGTAAAAATACGCGAACAACGTTTGTTCTGGCAAACATTAAATATCGTTTTACCTTTGGTGTTAATTTCTTTATTTGGGCTGATTTTCAACCTTGTCCGAAGATATAAGTACCATCGTTAATTCTTTTGTATAAAATCTATTCACGAAGCATAGGTAAAAAAAAGCAAAGTTTGTATATTCGTATAATTCAGACGGCGGGCTCTTGCAGCTTTCGTCAATTTTGTAAATAACCGATAGACAAAAACTTAAAAGCAATATCAATGAAATTTGTTGTTTCCAGTACCGAGTTACTAAGTCATCTGAATGCCATAAGTAAGGTGATTAGTTCTAAAAATACCTTACCTATTCTGGATAATTATTTATTTCAATTGGAAGATAATCTGCTTACGATTACTGCTTCTGATCTGGAGTCAACTTTAATTACCAGCATTGAGTTGGATAACACAGAAGGAAATGGTGATATTGCTGTACCAGCGAAATTACTGAATGACACTCTGAAAGAGTTCCCGGAACAGCCACTTACATTTCAGATTAATGATGACACATTTGCGATTGACATCTTCTCTGAAAATGGAAAGTTTAGTATTGTTGGCCAAAACGGCGAAGATTTCCCTCAACTACCAACGTTGAACGAAGAAGCTGCAGCATCTATTGATATTAACCATGATGTTCTGCTACATGGTATTACAAAAACATTATTTGCCACTGCTGATGATGAACTTCGTCCGGTGATGAATGGTATCTACATTGAACTTGGGTTGGATGATGTAACGTTTGTTGCTTCAGATGCTCACAAACTGGTTCGATATAAAAGAAGCGATGCAAAGGCTGAAGTTGAATCATCTTTTATTCTTCCTAAAAAACCTGCAGGCTTATTGAAAAGCTTACTTCCAAAAGAAGAGTTTGACGTAAAACTGCAATTCGATGATAAAAATGCATTTTTCACGCTTAGCAATTTTAAATTGATTTGTCGATTGGTTGAAGGTAATTATCCAAGTTATAATTCAGTAATTCCAACCAATAACCCGAACAAACTAATTGTTGACCGACTTGAATTGTACAACACCATCAAACGGGTATCCGTATTTGCAAATCAAGCCAGTAATTTGATCAAATTACACATTGATGATAGCCAATTGGTAGTTTCGGCTCAGGATGTAGATTTCTCAATTTCTGCTGTTGAACGCTTAAAGTGTCAATATGAAGGCGATGAAATTGAGATTGGTTTTAAATCAACCTTCTTAGTGGAAATACTATCCAACCTTTCTTCGTCAGAAGTGAAAGTTGAATTGTCTGATCCAACAAGAGCTGGCCTATTGCTACCTGCAGAAAAGGAATTTGATGAAGAAGATGTGCTCATGCTGCTCATGCCAATGATGATCAATGCCTAAAGAAAAAATTCAATAATATAGAACTAAACCTAACAGGAAATGTCTTGTTAGGTTTTTTAATTTTAAATAATTTTTATCAGAATTTCATGGAATTGATTTCATGGAAATATTCAAGCTTTAAATTTCGAAAAAATGAAGTTAAACTTAAAAAACCCATTGGTATTTCTAGATTTGGAAACAACCGGAATTAATATTGTAACCGATCGAATTGTTGAGATTGCGTTTCTTAAAATTAATCCGGATGGTACAGAAGAGGAAAAGGAGATGCGCATCAATCCTGAAATGTCAATTCCCGAGCATGTGAGCTTGATTCATGGAATTTACGATGAAGATGTTAAAGATTCTCCAACTTTTAAGGAGGTTGCAAAATCGCTTGCAAAATTCCTGGAAGGATGTGATTTGGCAGGATTCAATTCCAATCGATTTGACATTCCACTCTTGGCCGAAGAGTTCCTTCGAGTTGGCGTGGATGTTGATTTCAAAAAGCGAAAATTCATTGATGTGCAAGCAATTTTCCATAAAATGGAAAAACGCACATTGGCTGCAGCCTACAAATTTTACTGTCAACAGGAGTTGATTGATGCACACAGTGCAATGGCAGATACCAAAGCAACCTATGAGGTGTTAAAATCCCAATTAGACTTGTATGAAGAAGTCGAGCATCAGGACAATAAAGGGGTAAAAACCAAACCGATTCAAAACGATGTCAATAAATTGAGTGACTTCTCTTCCTACGACCGGAATGTTGATTTTGTTGGTAGAATCGTTTATGATGAGAATGGAGTGGAAGTCTTTAACTTTGGAAAAAATAAAGGAATCCCCGTAGAGAAGGTTTTACGGGAACAACCAGGTTATTTTGGCTGGATCATAAATAGTGAATTCCCTCTTTACACAAAAAAAGTGCTGACAGCTATAAAACTTAGAATGAAGGATATCTAGAACAGTTTTAAAAGCTATAATTCAAAATTGAATTCTCGGGTTTTACTGGAACATAGAGAAACGGAAAATCCTTAACATGTAACTTGAAACGCATAAAATATGAAAATCATTTGCATTGGACGAAATTATAGAGATCATGCCAGGGAATTAAATAATGAAATTCCTGAAGAACCTGTCATCTTCATGAAACCTGATTCTGCTCTACTTAGAAATAATGAGCCCTTTTACATCCCCGATTTTAGTAATGATTTGCATTACGAATGTGAATTGATTGTAAGAATCAATCGACTGGGGAAAAATATTGAAACGCGCTTTGCACACCGCTATTTTGACGAGTTGGGATTAGGCATTGATTTTACGGCTCGAGACCTTCAAAATCAACTAAAAGCAAAAGGTCTTCCTTGGGAAAAAGCAAAAGGATTTGATCGCTCTGCTGTAATTAGTTCTGAATTTATTCCGGTTGAAGACTTGAGCGATCGTGAATCGATTAAATTTCAATTGAAAAAGAATGGAGAGGTTGTTCAGCAAGGTGATACCGCGAATATGCTTTTCTCAATAGAAGAACTGATCGGCGAAATTTCAAAATTTTTCACCCTAAAAATTGGTGATTTAATTTACACTGGTACTCCTGCAGGTGTTGGCCCTGTTGCTATTGGTGACAGATTGGAAGGTTTTTTGGAAGACAAAAAAATGTTTGACTTCGAAATAAAATAATATTGTATGGATTCAAATAAAGCGCAGTTGCCTTAACCGCTGCGCTTTATTTATTTTGTATTTTTTTTACTAATCTCCCCATGGGACTAGTTTAGATCGATAATAATTTAATCCCCAAATGTCATATTGCATTCCATGAGAAGCCAGGCGTAATTTGTATTCGTCCCAATTTTTACTTTCAGCAGGCGACCAACCAATCTCTGCGTAACCAGCAAGGCGGGGAAAAACCAAAAACTCCAAATCAGCGCGATTCGTCACCGTTTCGGACCAAAGCGGAGCCTCGATGCCTAAAATATTCTCGCGTCCGATTTCCTTTTCCAGCTTTACAGGATCCCAGTTATAACCAGTATCGACTTCAATGTATCCAGCCCAATGCAATCCAAGCGGACTGATTGAATCATACTGCATATCAAGATAAGCTTTTTTTGCAGGAGACATGATTACCTTAATTCCTTGTTGAACTGCATTTTTAGCGTTTTCAGCACTTGCCCAATATTGTGCAATACTTCGATTGTCAAGCTTAGCCAATGTTATTTCGTCCCAGCCAATCATCGTCTTTCCATGCGAATACACAATGTCCTGAACGCGCTCAATAAATGGAATATAATCTTCTTTTTTAGTGACATGCGATTCGTCTCCGCCAATATGAATATATGGTCCCGGAGTAAGTTCCGCTAACTCTCCAACAACATCGTCGATAAATTCATAAGTAATTTCCTTGTCCGTACAAAGAGTGCTAAAACCAACATCCGTACCAGTGTATAAATCAGTTGCTTTTCCATTACAATTCAATTCTGCATATGAAGCCAAAGCCGCATTTGTATGTCCGGGCATGTCAATTTCAGGAATAATAGTTATAAAACGGTCTGCAGCAAATTTCACAATATCCTTGTATTGTTCCTGTGTAAAGAAACCTCCCTCTCCTCCACCAACTTCGGTAGCGCTTCCAATTTCTGTTAATCTGGGCCACGACTTAATTTCAATTCGCCACCCCTGATCATCCGATAAATGCAAGTGCATTACATTGAATTTATAATATGCCATCAAATCGAGATAATGCTTTACATCATCAACCCCTAAAAAATGACGGGCTACATCAAGCATAGTTCCCCGATGTTCATACTCCGGATAATCCCTGACTATCCCAGTTGGAATTGCCCAGTCTATTTGCTGAACAGATGTGTTTTCAATTTCTGAAGGCAAAAGCTGGCGGATAGTTTGAATTCCTCTGAAAATCCCTTCAGGCTTGTTTGCTTTTAGGGTAAGTAATTTTTTCTCAATCGACAATTCATAACCTTCACTCCCCAAATCTGAATCTTCCGAAAGTACCAGATAAATTCCTTTTGATGGTGCTTCTTCTGTTACTTTGACTGCTAACTCAAAGCCCGTTGCAAGTTTCAGTTTTTCACTTAAATAGTTTGCGGTATTTGCTAATTGCTCTGAATCTACTTCAACATAAATTGATGTCTTCTCATTTAGTTTAAATGATTTTCCAGTAGTTGTCACTGAGACTGGTCGAGGAATTATATTGTTTTCTGCAAGGTTAGTTGGTTCTTCTGGAGTGCAGGACCAAGCTAGGGAAATTACAAACAATAAAAGAATTGGCTTTGAAATTTTCATGGTATAATTTAGATTGATTCAGGTTGAAAAAGATGTTTGATTTTGCGTAAAGTATCGTTACAGTTTCAAAATAATGAAAGTAGTTCTTGTTGAATAATTTCAGGAACTATTTTCTCTTTTTCTTGGCACTTGCTCCACCTCCTCCAAAGAAAAACGTGACACCCAACAAAAAGCCGAAGTTATACCACCCACCTGCGTTGGGAAATGCATAAATTTCATAATCGGTAAACAAGCTAATTATAAAGCTAAAAAGGATTATGAAACCATGGAGCAGGCCGTAAAAGAAACCCGGGGGATCTATTACATTTCCAACTGATTGCGTTGCACAAGCCGATAAAGTAAGAATGCCTATAAAAACAATTGCATAGCGTATAGTCTTTTTCATACGATCTTATATTAATTGATTAACAACCTTGTCTTAACAGTAAAAGCATTTGCCGGGTTTGATACTAAAAGCATTTCAATGTCACCATCTGTAAATCCTTTGGATTTCAGATTGGGAATTAGTTTTTCAAATATCAACGTGTAGCCCTTATATTCCCGATCTGGTTTTACGGGATCAACCCAGCCAGCATCATGCGAAATCAGAATTTTGTTTAGAACACCTTGTTCTTTTAGATACGCTAAGGTTTCCCCTTTTAATGCTTCCTCACTCCATCCGTACTTGTCGAGAGAAACCCAACAGCCCATTTTAGCTGCTTCCACTAATTTTGACCAATCTTCTTCGTTACTGGCATGTGTCCAGATAAACGCCTCAGGAGAAACACCTTCCCCCTTCAAAATCTCTAATTGCTGAAAAGCTCCCAGTGCTGGGCCGGTATGCGACATGATTGTCAAACCAGTTGCTTTGTGTGCAATCGCAGCAGCTTTGGCAAGTGTTGCGTGAAATTCCGACAATGGTTTTCGATCAACAGCCATTTTGATAAAACCAGGTTTTATTCCTGTTCCTTCAATGCCTTGCTCATATTCGGCAATCCAAAATTGAGCAATATCTTCGGCGGGCATTTCCAATACATGTTTTGGAATAAACTTATTATTTTGAGCGCCATAAAATCCAGTATTGGTAAGAATGTTAATTCCTGATTCTGAAGATAGTTTTTGCAACAATTTTACGTCACGCCCAAGGTAATTGGGTGTACATTCAACCAGTGTTTTCACTCCGTGAGCTTTCACCTCCATTAAATATGGAAGAATTTTTTGAAAAGCGTCTTCCGAATCATATCGGCCAGGCGTTATGGAATCAGCCCCAATAAAATCGACCAGAACATGCTCATGCTCCAACGTAATTCCCATTTCAGATGAATCAATTTCACCATCTACGGTTATAATTTTATTTTGAGTATTTGATACACAAGACGTAAAGAAGATGACAATCAGTCCCCATATAAATTTTCTCATAGAACTTTTTCTTATAAAGTTAGTAATATTTGATATCCATGAGAATAGAAAATTTTCAAACATACAAGAAATTTAAAAAGTATTTTGTACTTTTATACAATATTTTGCAACACGTTGTAATTCTATACTAATTGAAAAGGTAATAATTAATCTACTAAACGAATTGTCATCATGAAAAAGATTGTACTAATTTTTGGCCTAATAAGTATCCTTTTTAGCGCATCAGTAAATGCTCAGAAAAAAATTGAAGTTCTGGTAGGTCAAGCTAATATTGCAATTCAACCCACAATGTGGGGCGTCTTTTTCGAAGACATTAATTTTGCTGCTGATGGTGGTCTTTATGCTGAATTAGTTATAAACCGTTCTTTTAAGTTTCCAAATCCATTAGAAGGTTGGAAAGTACCTTTCCGCGATTCCGTTTTTGTTATAAACGAAAAAATTGAAGGACAGAATCATCGTTATATACAGCTACAACCTTTAAGTTCCGGTCAAACCAATTTTATTCAAAACGTTGGATTTCGAGGAATGGGTATTCAAAAAGGTGAGGAATACCGATTGAAATTACGGTCAAAATTCGTAGAAAATAATGATCTTTCATTAAATATTGATTTGTTGGATATGGATGGCGAATCAATTGGTCATTCAATAATTAAGACGCTCAATAATAATTGGGAAATGAATGAGTTGATATTGAAAGCCACCAAAACTTGCGAGAAAGCTAATTTGAAGATTTCAATGATTGGAGATGGAATCGTTGATATTGACTATGTATCCTTGTTTCCTGTTCATACTTTCAAAAACAGAGAAAACGGCATGCGTGCTGATTTGGCTCAAATGCTGGCTGATTTACAGCCTGGATTTGTCCGCTTCCCTGGAGGTTGTATTGTTGAAGGTCATCATTTGGATTTACGTTACCAATGGAAAAAGACAGTTGGTGACATTGATGATCGTGAACTGATAATTAACCGTTGGAATACGGAATTTATGCACCGCCATACTCCTGACTATTACCAATCATTTGGCCTTGGATTTTACGAGTATTTTGTTCTTGCTGAAGATCTGAATGCAGAACCACTTCCCATCTTAAACTGCGGAATGGCCTGCCAGTACAATACAGGAGAGCTCGTACCTCTGGATGAAATGGATCCATATATTCAGGATGCAATCGACCTTATTGAATTTGCAAACGCCCCTGTCGACAACAAATGGGGAAAGCTTAGAGCAGAAATGGGGCATCCTGAACCATTCAACTTAAAATATTTAGGTATTGGTAACGAACAATGGGGAATCCAATATCTGGAACGATATCAGTTAATCGCGGAAAAAGTTCATGCAAAATATCCTGATGTTAAGCTTGTGTCAGGTTCTGGCCCAAGTTCAGATGGGGATCGTTTTGAATATTTGTGGAAAGAATTGAAAGGAAAGCAGGCTGACTTAGTTGATGAACATTACTATCGTGATCCTGAATGGTTTTTTAACGGAGCCACCCGTTACGATTCCTATGATCGGGATGGACTTAAGGTGTTTGCCGGAGAATTTGCAAGTCATACCCGCGTGAATGATGAATATCCATCATCCAATAACAATTGGCTAAGTGCTCTTTCTGAAGCTGCTTTTATGACTGGATTGGAGCGTAACGCAGATGTTGTATACATGGCATCCTATGCCCCACTACTTGCACACAAAGATGCATGGCAATGGCGTCCTGATTTAATCTGGTTCGATAACTTAAATGCAGTAGCTACACCGAACTATTACGTGCAGAAAATGTATTCAACCCACCGAGGAACTCACATGGTTCCTGTGTTAAGTGAAAAGGAAATTTTAGCTGGCGATAATGGACTTTATTCCAGTGCTTCGATCGATAAAAACAGTGGGCATATCTATTTGAAATTAGTGAATTCAAAACCTGAAGCAGAGCAGGTTACTATTCAATTTAAAGGAAGAAAAATTGCCAGTGACCAAGTAAAAGTAACTGAGCTATATTCCGACCAATTAATGAAATACAACACGCTCGAGAAGGAAGACGTAATTGTGCCAGTAGAAAAATCAATGTCTCTTACGAAGGATAAACTGACCTTGGAATTAAAACCTCAGTCCTTTATACTGGTTGATGTTTCATGTAAATAGGAAGGTTATCATATTTTCAAAAGTCGATCATTATTTATACCTATAAATCACAGAGAACCGGGCTAATTGACTCGTAGAGGCAGGAATTACATCCAACGATCATATTCGTTCGCAAACTGGCAGGCTTGCCTGGCTTCTCTATTTCAAAGCCAATAAAGCATGATAAAAGGAATTAAGTTTTGGTTATTGGACAATCAAGAAATCTTTTTTGACTTTCTTCCAACCACCAAAATCGCAGCTACCAATACTAACGCGGCACCAAGTAATGAATAAACTGAAAATCTCTCCGGGTCGATCCATGAAACTTCCATGTGGGTCAGTAAACCCATTACCAGAAAAGTAATCATTGGGTTGAGAATGATAATAACACTCACCTTGTTGGCTTCGGTATATTTTAATGCCTGCGAAAGGCTTCCATAAGCAATGAGCGTATTCAAGCCCAGGAACAATAGCAGGAGCCACCAAATCCAACTCAAAGATAACAGCGGAGTAAAATCGACGAATGGAAGATAGACCAATGTTGGAAAACCAAACAGAAATAAATTGAGAGTCGTGGTTGCATGTTTTTGCACCAATCTTTTTTGAATAATTGCATAGGTTGCCCATGCCATCGCCCCGCTAAAAGTAAAAAGCACTCCCATATTGTATTGGCTTTCCTGACCAATCATCACTTTAATTTGCTGACTGTAGAAAAAGAAAAATCCTGTTAATGCCAGGACAAACCCCAGTATCTGCCTGATTTTTATTTTCTCTTTGAAAAAGATAATGCCAGCCAATGCTAAAGTTATAGGTCCTGTTTGAATAACCAGTTGCGCATTACTTGGACTGGTGTAGTGAATTCCCTGCATAAAGCCCATGTAATTCCACGATAGAGCAATAGCTGCAATAACCAATAGCAAGGGAGGCTTTATAAGAATCTTGAGGGACGATGGTCTTTTTACCGATTGCCAGAGTGCCAAAAAATTAAACGCAATGGTAAACCGAAACCATACAATAGTGACTGGTGCTACTTCTCTGGCAGCTACTTTCAACGCAATCGCCAGGAATCCCCAAAGAAATGCAGTGAGTATAGCGTATAAGATTCCTTTTTGGTTATTGCTCATAAAGTGTCTTTAAAAAGTAAGCGGGTGATCTAAAATCACCCGCTTGTTAACTTAGTATATTTTATCGGAGTGTTGCTCCTATCTCTCGTTCAAAGCTGCTAATGAGTCGTTGCATGATCTTATCAATTTGCTTGTCTTTAAGCGTCTTCTCATCATCACGCAAGGTAAAACTTACAGCATACGATTTTTTGCCATCCGGAACACCTTTTCCCTCATAAACATCAAACAGATCGACATTCCGCAACAATTTTCTTTCTGTTTTTTCTGCCAGTTCACGAATTTGTCCGAAGGTGACTTGTTTATCCAGCAGTAAAGCCAGATCGCGGCGAACTTCAGGATATTTAGATAATTCAGAAAACATTACTTTGGTATTTTTCTGTTCCAGAATGATATTGTCCATCATCAGGTCTGCATAGTATACCGGGCTTTCAATTTCAGATTTCTTCAATTGCTGCTTACTAACAATACCCAATTCTGCAATTAATCTTCCCGATGGAGTTTTATAAGCAATACCTTCAGCAATTAATTCATTATTGAAACTTTCACCTTTTAACTGATCTGGTTTAATTCCAACACGGTTGAGCAAATTTTCAACAAAGCTTTTCAATTGGAAGAAAGAACTCTCAGTTTCTGCCATTGCCCAGCTTTCCTTTTCCTTTTTGCCAGTTATGAAGATACCCAAATGCTCTTCTTCACGATAGTTTTTCAAAACGGCTTCAGTGAGTTCCGAACCATTATGAAAATAGCAGTTTCCAAATTCGTATAAGCGAAGGTCTGCATTTCTACGGTTGGCATTGTAAGCAATTGCTTCGAGCCCGCCAAATAACAACGTTTGACGCATTACCCCCAAATCGTTACTTAATGGGTTGAAAAGTTTGACCGTATGTTCGTCTTTATAAGTTTCTCCGTTTTCGTAGTAACTGGCCTTGGTCAATGAGTTTGACCATATTTCATTGAATCCTTGCGAAGTCAGTGTTTCTGCCATCAAATTACGAATTTTCACAGGATCAGGCTTCACAGAATATTGCAACGAAGCATTTATGCTGGTTGGAATTTCAACATTATTGTACCCATAAATACGTAAGATTTCTTCAATTACATCGGATTCCCTTTTTACATCAACACGATATGGAGGTACAGAAAGAGACAGGCCGGTTTCAGTTTCGGCATCCACTTTAATTTCCAGTCCTTCCAAAATCAATTTGATACGCTCGGCTCCCAAATCTTTACCAATAAGTCGTTTAATATTGGCATAGCTAACTTCCACTTTGAAGTCTTCAACCGGTTCGGGATATATATCTAAAATTTCTGTTGAAATTTTTCCACCAGCTATTTCTTTCATCAATAAAGCAGCACGTTTCAATGCGTAAAGTGTTCCGTTTGGATCGGTACCACGTTCAAAACGGAAAGATGCATCCGTATTCAATCCATGTCTGCGAGCTGTTTTACGAATAAACACTGGATCAAAACAAGCAGACTCAAGGAAAATATTTTTGGTGCTTTCTTTCACACCCGATTTAATTCCGCCAAACACACCACCTATACACATTCCTTCTTCAGCGTTGCAAATCATCAAGTCGTTTTCGTTCAACTCTCGCTCTTCTTCATCCAGTGTGGTAAATTTTGTTCCGGCAGGCATTGTTTTAACAATTACTTTCCCCCCAGTAATTTCGTCAGCATCAAAAGCGTGAAGTGGTTGCCCGGTCTCAAACAAGACGTAATTAGTAATGTCAACTAAATTATTAATTGGATTTAGGCCAATTGCTTTCAAACGATTCTGCAGCCATTCGGGTGACTCTTTTACTTCAACGCCAGTAATGGTCACTGCAGAATACCTTGGACAAGCTTCCGGATTTGCCACCTCAACAGGAATCTCCAAATCATGGTTATCAACTTGAAAATCATCAACCGATGGTTTGGTGTAAGAAATATCTTTTTGCTGTTTCAGATATGCTGCCAGGTCGCGGGCAACACCAACATGCGAAGCGCCGTCAATTCGGTTTGGAGTTAAGTCAACTTCAATTGCATAGTCCGATTCCACGTTGAAATATTCACTCGCAGGGGTGCCAACTTTCGCATCCGCAGGCAAAACCATAATGCCATCATGACTGGCTCCCAAACCAATTTCATCTTCGGCACAAATCATTCCCTGTGAAACTTCACCACGTATTTTTGATTTCTTAATTTGAAATTCGTTGTCTCCATCGTAAAGGATCGTACCAATGGTGGCGACCACCACTTTTTGTCCGGCTGCTACATTTGGAGCACCACAAACGATCGGCAAAATTTCGCCCGTACCTACGTCAACAGTAGTTTTACTCAGGTGATCCGAATTCGGATGCTTCTCGCAAGTAACAACTTCACCAATGACCAATCCTCGCAGGCCTCCTTTAATACTTTCAACTTCTTCAATGCCACCTATCTCAAGGCCAGTTTGTGTTAATACATCCTCCAGATCTTTTGGAGTCAGGTCGGTATCAATATAGTCTTTCAACCATTTATAGGAAATCTTCATAATTTAATACGCTTTATTCGCTGAATTTCAGAGTCCGACAAAAGTAAGCATTTTTTAGGCTGAGGCAAAGAGCGAAGCAGGGAATTATTGATGGGCGGGATGCGAGTTTCAAGTTGTGGGTTTCGGACTAGGGACACCCCTTTAAAACTGGATTATTTTCAGCCGGCCAATCCAGCTCAGAGTTCCGATTTTTTGTTTTATCCGATTTCTTTAAGTGCTTTTAAAATATTTTTAATTTCATAATTGTCATGCAATCCCTTTAGAAAAACAACAAGCACTAAGACATTTAAAACCAAAATAATTGTAATATGCTCTGCTAAGTATAAAGACACAAAAAGAACAATAACAGAAATACTAACCATTATTACTAATACTATGGATAACGTAAGCACTTTATTATGTTTTTCTATAATATCCTCAATTGGGATGGTTTCGAGTTTAGTTTTTAATTTATCAACTGACGAATTGCTTAATAAAGCGTATCTCTTAATTAAAATGGCTCTAGCTTTGTCTAAATTAATTATATCGTCGGATTTACTTGCTTTCGAATTATGATCAGAATCATTTTGAGATAGGCTGAAAAAATCAAAATCAAGAACTTTAGAAATTAATCTTAAGGTATATCCTCTTGGCTCCACTTCGCCGGATTCAATACGTTGTAAAGTCCTTACACTTATATTGCATTGTTTTACCAACTCCTCTTGAGTTAATCCTTTGGTTTGTCTTAACTCAATAATCTTGAATCCTAAATCAGGTTGTTTCATAATCATAGTATTGTCCGCAATATTGCAAATAACTTAAAAACCAAGAGTCATTTTAACGTGAATTTATCCTGTCATTTTAATGACATTTGACGCCACTCTCCCGAACTTAACACGTGCAATATTCTCATATTCTATTTATTATACAATCACCCAGAGGCAGATTTATGCACAACGCATGTGTATGTTCACTAAATATTACATCCCGCTTTAGTATGTATTTTGTGCATTTTATGTTTCCGAAGTTACATAAATCATCATAATCATTGATTTTGCTTTTGAATAAAGTTTCAACAGGGGACACTCTTGTATATTGTTGCCCCACTACGCTGTTCCTACGAGTAGGGAGCCTAATCCGCCAATTGACGGATTAGGAGGCCAATAAAATATTATTCATCCCTGAGATATCCCAGGTGATATTTATTAGAAAGCTTTTTTGAATTCTGTTGGAGATGGCCATCGGTTAGATTTACCAAACCGATGGAATAATCATCAAAACGAGGCTGTCATAGTCGCTTACAACAATTAGTAATCGAATGCAGGTGAATTAGAGTTCGCGCCGTCCGTTGTTAAATCTTCTTTACGCGAACAGCATTTAATCCTCTTAACCCTTGTTCTAATTCAAAGCTGACCTTGTCTCTTTCCTGTACTTCTTCCGTTAGTCCATTTACATGGACAAAATATCTTTCATTTGTTTGATGATCTATAATAAAACCAAATCCTTTTGAATGATCAAAAAAGTCGACCTTCCCATTTCTTATTGGGTCAAACACAACTTCTTCTTTTTTGGGGATACTAATTTCAATGCTCTCTGCATTTATTTTCTTCTTTTTTGTCGGATCTGGTGGAGTCTCTGTGAAATTTCCATATTCGTCGACATACACGATCATATCATCAAGGCTTGAGCTTTTAGAATTCGCCTTGCGCTCTTCCTGTTTCTGCAGCTTGTCTTGTCTTTTCTTTAAACGTTTTTTCTCTTTTTCTTTTTTGCTAAATGTTTGTTGCGATTTCGCCATATATAAATTGATTTTGTCTACGCACAAAAGTAACAATTCCCCAACCATATAAAGCAAGTATTGGATATTAATCCTGTTTTTGCAAGAAATGATGTTTTTAAATGTCAACAAATTCGGTTTTGAACTGAATTATTCTGAACATGGTAGGGCATATTTACTTCACATTATATTTTTGCTTAAAATTATTCATACAGTCACTATTCGGCGCTTTTATGGGGTTATTTAAAAATTCAAGAATCATGGGTAATGCACATGATGTTGCATTATCAAAGGCAGAATGGGGCACACCATCAAAACGATAAATATAACAATTCGTATATTGTTTTTTTAGAACCTCGTCATATTGAACTGGAATTACAGGATCGTACTTCCCATTTAAAACTAATAAAGGTGTATCAAATGATTCGTGAATTATTTCTTTTGATGCTTGTGCGCACTTAATTTTCCATTGCTTCTGAACTTCCAATAAATATCTCCCCCCCAATCCGGACAATGTAATTCCATCTGCAAATGTTTGGTATTTAGGATCAATGTCAATGTCAGAAAGTTCATAATACCCTGCTTCATTTATAAAAACAGTATAACCTAGTCCATCGGCAAAGAATTTGGGGCTTAATTTTCCTATTGCAAAATCGGCAAACGAACTGTAATCTCCATCAAGAATATTGCCAATAAAGACTGGAATTTGAGTAGAATAGAACATATGAAGTAAAACATGCTCGGCTAGCCGATATCCATTAATCAGAACTGAAACTTCATTACCTGATTCAGGATCTTTCACGCGCACCTCTTTAGGTTCTTTGTTTAAGTGGTCCATGAGTTTCAGGAAACGTTCTTCCATATTTGGAAATGAATTCTGACACAGTGAATCTTCTTGACATTCCTTGAAATAGTTTTTTAAACTGTTTATTATAATTGGCACATAGTTGAAAAGTATTGTTGAATCAATGGGCAACCCTGCATCAAGGATTGCACAACGCACACGATCCGGTTTTTCTCGGATGACATGATGGGCAACTAAAGTGCCTGCAGAAGAACCAACTAAGTTGAATTTATTGTATCCAAGTGCATCCATAACCATATGGATATCTTTTGCTGTTTCTAAATTATTGTAGGCAGAGAGATTGATATTTTCACGTTCAAATCGTTGCTTGGCATTTCTCAAAGCATGTCCCAATCGAAACATTGTTTCTTCTACGCTCAAATTTTCATCCAACATATCCTTATTTGCTTCGAATACCTCACCACATGCTAAAAAAGATGAAGAGTATCGCAATCCTCGAAGTTCAATTATTACAATGTCCCTGTTTGGCAAAAGGTAGTTTCCAAGACCACCAGCAATTTGTGGAATAAAATTATCTAGATTGGACTTCCCCGGACCACTTGTATTCATAACAATTGGCTCCTCCGCTATCGAGGGATTGCTACAAGGGAATATTGCAACTGCCAAGCGTATGCTATTCAAACTTGAACGATCATGAAACTCCGGAACGTCAATATAACCAAACTTAAAATTTTCACCTAAGTTTAGACCATCGGGCAAACTAAAAGGACAGGTTGGCGATTCAATAAAGGTTCCAATAGGGTTTGATTGCCCGTAAACTTGATATTGAAATGAAAGTAAAAATAGAAATACAAATAATGGCAAAGTTCGTATAAGGCTCATCATTTCATGTTTTAGATTTATATCTAATATTGAAAAGTTTATTATGCCAGCAAATACTTCTGATTTTCAGTTACTGTTATCGAATGAATCTCATTCATAAAATCACCTTTTTCCTATTTCGTTACCCAAATTACGAAATTGGTCAGGTATCTATCGCATGTTTTTACAATTTAAATTGATTTTTAACATGTCACCAAGTTCTAATCCAAAGTGACAACTTGCGATTTTCGTTGATAATAGATCCCTAATCCAACAATGACCACACATTGAAAAATGGAAGCCAGTATGGAAGCTTCAAAACCAAACTCACCTCCACTAAACAGGTTGTTCTGATTAACAGAAATTTCAAGAATTGAATAGCTGTCTTGTCCGCTTACATTAAAACCTAACCAGGTTTGGAAGAGGTTCCAACTAAAATGCAATCCCAATGGAAACCACAGATTTTTTGTATGAATGTAGGTGATTCCTAATAATATCCCGGCCAGGAAAATATTTACCAACCCAATGGTGCTAACGTTTGGATTAAAAGCATGCATCAACGAAAAAAGGATTGATGAAACCAGTAGTGCTACATACTTATTAAATGAGATCATCAGGTTTCGAAGAACATATCCCCGGAGTAAAAGTTCCTCGGAAAAAGAGACAATCATGAAAAGAATAATTGTGAGAAAAATGTTTAACAGATTAAAATTGATTGATTGATAAGATATTTGATTAGTTGCCAGTAGGGAAACAAACCCCAACAGCATAATCATAATACCAATCGCAATACCACGGTTAAGCTCTTTGCTTTGTCCCTTAAAATTCAAACCGAGAGTTATTAGCTTGTTCTTCTCAATAAATCGAACAAAAAGCCATATTACTAAAAGAGTGCCTATCAATGAAAAAGCGGAAAGAATAACCAGTTGCATGGGGCTTTTGTCGTCAACTGGATTCATTAAATCAATACCTATCACTAAGGAACCAAGATATTGAAATACTCCAACTACAAGAATGTAAGGAATAATGATCAGTAAAATTCGTTGCCAACCTCTGTGTCTACTTTTCATTTCTGCTTTTTTGGGTGAATGTGTTAAGTTATTTGTGGCTCAATTTAGTTAAATAATTTTTGAGTGGAGACTGAAATTGTACCAATCAAAATATTACGTTTCAATCAACCACTTATTTGGGATGAAATTTACTAAATTCATAGTCTCTTTTAAGGTTTCAACATTCAATCACAAGAAATTCAGGAATGGCTATAAATAGTGAAATTCAAGCGGAATTAGAAAATCACAAGGTTGATTTTGTCCATTTCATAGATATTTCACAATTGGCAAAGGAGCAAAACAAAGGCTTCGCCAGCGCAATCTTGTTTGGAATTGTATTATCTCCAGCATATTTGCAGGAAATAATCAATACTCCTGATTTTGTTGCCCGGATGATTCGCAACAAACAAGTCCAAAACGACGAATTTCACAAAACTGAGTTAAAAACAGACAGGATTGCTGACCAATTGGCATCTTTCCTTATTGAGAAAGGATATTCAGCTTATTCTCAATCGGAAGATCATATCGCTAAAACCGGATTCTATAATGAAAATACAAAGACCACTCCCCTTCCTCATAAAACAATTGCATTAATGGCTGGTATTGGGTGGATAGGTAAGCACGACTTATTGGTAAACCCTAAATTTGGAAGCGCCATTTCGATGTGCTCCGTGCTAACGGATGCGCCCTTAAAAACTATTAGACAACCGTATTCTCCACCTAAATGTGGAGATTGCAAAGTCTGCCAGGAGGTGTGTAATTCAAACGCTATCCATGGCACACAATGGAACATTGGCAAATCAAGAGATGACATTGTGAATGTTTATAAATGTACTACCTGTTTGAGATGTTTGGCCGTTTGTCCATGGACTCAGGCTTATGCAGAAAAACACATGGTAGTTTAAAAGCTGCTTCAGAATACCTGAAATAATCATTATTACTCTGAAATTCTGGCTATTTTTAAAGGACCGTTAAAAACAGATATACATGAGCATAAAAATTAATCACCTGCAGCACATCGGAATTCCGATAAGCAATATTGAAAGATCACGAGAATTTTACGAACGTCTCGGTTTTAAACCTGTCATGAGATCAACTTTTGACCATGAAGGAGCAGAAGGCAAAGTCGCAATGATGAAACATGGGAAGGTAATTGTTGAACTTTATCAAATGCCGGAGCCCGAATTAAGCGAAGTAAAAAAACGTAAGGACGGAAGAATTGATCATGTTGCTTTTGACGTCTCAGATATTGATGAAACTTTTACAACGCTTAAAAGTAAAGGTTTTGAGATTTTAGAAGATAGTCCTGTATTTTTAAATTTCTGGAAAAAGGGTTGTCGATATTTTAATATTTCAGGTCCGGATGGTGAACGGCTTGAGTTTTGTCAGATCTTATAACAACCATCGTTTAAATTTACATTTCGACGAAGGCTCTTCTTATAATGCACTAATTATGAATAGAATATAAAATTCTATTTCTATTCACTTTTTAAAAGAAGACTTAATTTAAGTGTATAACCAATGAATAGTATTTCTGAAAATTATATTGACCATAGCTTATGTCTTAATTGCAAATTATGCATTGAAATATGCCCTACCAATATAATTGGAACCACCGAAAATGATCAAACCTACTTTATTGAAGCGCGTGAATCCATTTGTTTGAAATGTGGGCAATGTATGGCTATTTGTAAATCGAAAGCAATTCATGTTGATGGATTTTCATATGAAAATGATTTATTTGACCTGCCTGCAAATATAATCGAGTATGATCAATTTATGGACTTTTTGGCAACTCGCCGATCGATTAGAAACTTTAAGAAAAAACCAGTCTCCAATAAACTAATCTCCCAAATTATTGATTCAATTTCATTTGCGCCATTTGGATCAGACCCGCAAGAAATTAATATTACAGTGGTTAACAATCGTGAGAAAATTGAGTCTGCCCTTCCTCATATCGAAAGGTTTCTAGATCAAATAGTCAAATGGATTGAAAACCCGATTTCACGATTTTTAATGAGAAAACGGAATAGCGTTGAAAAATTCAATACGGTCCTGCATCATTTATATCCAATGGCAAAATTGGAAAACTATAAACTAAAATATGGAGACCGAATTACCAGAGGAGCACCTGTAATTATTATTTTTCATGCGAATAGAAACACAGCTGAGCACACGAATAACTCGTTAATTAATGCAACTTATGCCATGCTAACGGCACATTCGCTTGGACTTGGTGCAACAATGATTGAGATTGTTCCTGCATCAATAAATAAAGTGGATAAAGTCAGAGAAATTTTCCAGATTCCAGCCAACCATGAAGCTATTATGTCGGTTATTGTTGGGCATCCAAAATACAAATATCAAAGTGGCATCAAACGATCCGTGCAGGAAAAACACTGGATAAATTGAAATTTAACAGAGTTTTCATATTTATCCGTATTTTTAAGGTTCAAACCATATAACTAATCCCATGAAAGAACGTCAAAGCCGAAGAAATTTCCTAAAAACTGGCAGTTTTGCGGTAACTGCAGGTGCATTATCTGCCACTTCACTAAGTAGTTGTTGTAACGACGATAAAAAGAAAGTGGCAAAGCCAGGGCAAACTCCCAACACCAAATTTGCTGTTAACATCGAAATCTGGTGGAGCGATCTTCCGGTGCTAGAGCGAATTGACAAGACTGCTGAATTAGGATTTCCTGCCATCGAATTTTGGAGTACCGATGGAAAGGATTTAGATGCCATGGCTGCTAAGTGCAAAGAACTTGGATTGACGATTTGCCAATTTACAGCCTGGGGATTTAATCCGGGAATGAATAATCCTGAAAACCACGATCTTTTTGAAGAAAAGATAAAAGAAACTATTGCGATTGCTAAAAAGCTAAACTGCAAAAAAGCAACGGTTGTTGGTGGAGACGATCAGGAAAGCATGACTCAGGAAGAAATGCATGCTAACATCATTACGGCTCTTAAACGTGTAAAACCGCTGATTGAAGAAGCTGGTTTAATGTTGATTTTGGAACCAATGAATATTCGGGTCGATCATAAAGGACACTGCCTGTATGGAAGCGAACCTGCTTTGAGAATTTGCAGAGAAGTAGATTCTCCAATGGTAAAAATTAACTGGGACCTTTATCACATGCACATTACAGAAGGAGACCTTTGCGGACATCTCAACGAAGGGTTTGATCAGGTTGGTTATATTCAGGTTGCTGATCATCCCGGACGAAAAGAACCGGGAACTGGCGAGATTTACTATCCACGAGTGCTTAAAGAATTAAAAAAGTTAGGATATACTGGCTGTGTTGGGTTGGAATGCTGGCCCCTTGAAGATGAACTAACAGCCGCACAAAGAGTTTTTGAAGCTGATAACTGGTAAACCAAAACTTCTTTATAAATCAACAGGCACTGAATTTACGGATTTGGTGCTTTTTTATAAAAAAAGCTTTGCTACTTATTTTTTTACATTCCCATGTAATGAAACTAAACGGCTACCGTCTTACCTTTGAAAGCAGATTGATAACGAGTTTAATTGCATGTTAGCCAAAGAATTTAAGACATCGGTTTTACCATTAAGCAGCAAATTACTGCGCTTCGCCATCCAATTCACAAAAAATGAAGAGGAGGCCAGAGATATCATTCAGGATGTGTTTCTAAAACTTTGGCAAAAAAGGCATTCACTCGAGAAAGTGGAGAACATAGAAGCTTTTGCGATGCGAATGACTCGTAACAAATGCCTGGACATGTATCGGGCAAAACGTTCTTTTCCTGCTGAAGAAGAAGAGATTAAGAGACACAAGGAAGAACAACAAGATCTTCAACAGGAAGTGGAATTGTCGGAAACGGCAATCATATTGAGAAACTTGATAGATAAATTACCGGACTTGCAGCAAACAGTGATGCGAATGAGGGACATTGAACAGTTGGAATATGACGAAATTGCAGAACGAACAGAGCTCAACATCAATGCAATTCGGGTAAACTTATCAAGGGCACGAAAAAAAGTAAGAGATGAATTTTTAAAAACGCAAGCATATGGACTTGAAGGACATCAAACAAAAGCTGCACGATTATTTTGAAGGGAATAGCAGTAGTCAGGATGAAGAAATTCTGAGGGCTTATTTCTCTTCGGGGGAAGTTGATGAAGAACTTCAACCTTACAGCGAGTTTTTTGGAGGACTTAGCCTGCTTTCAAAAACCAAGGATGGGCAGCTGGAAGAAGACATCATGGATTTCATCCTGGAAAGCGAACATAAAGAAAAAAATAAATATCGCTGGCTGTGGCAATCTGTAACAGCTGTTGCTGCCGCCCTGATGATTGCTTTATTAGTTGTGAATTTCAATCAAAATCAATATAAATGGGAAGATACTTATTCAGATCCGGACCAGGCTTACGTCGAAGCTAGAAGAACCCTTGAATATGTTGCCGGCAAGTACCAAAAAGGGTTAGTGCAGCTTCAACCGGTAAAAAAATTGAACACAGCTTCCCAACCATTAACAGAAGGAATGGACATTCTTGAGAAAGGTTTCCAAGAGGTTCAAACCAGTAAAAAAATAAGTGAAAAACTAAAAAAACAATAGCTATGAAACGATTTGTAATTCTATTAATTCTGCTAATCCCTCTATTTGGGATGGCCCAAAAAAGCCCGGTTGACAAGCTTTTTGATAAATATGCCAACAAAGAAGGAATGACCACAGTAAATATTAGTGGTGCACTGCTTGGTTTTGCAAGCAAGATAGACAGCGGTCCGGAAGCTGATATACTATCGGGATTGGAAGGTGTTAGAATACTTGCTGTTGATGATGATGAACTGAATAAATCGCTTGACTTCTATAAGGAACTCGACGATGACGGTTTTTTCAAAAATCATGACTATGAAGTATTAATGGAAGTTACCGAAAAAGACGAAGTCGTACGTTTTTATGCACGGAATGCCGGAGGTGGCAAATTTTCAGAGTTGTTATTGGTAGTTGGAGGTGATGACAACGCACTTATCAGTATTCGGGGAATCATTGATCCGGAGAATATTGGAAAGATTACTGGAGCACTTGATATTGATGTACTTCCCACAAAAAAATAAATAAAACTCTCAAATAATAAAGAGGCTGTCTCAAAAGAGATGGCCTCTTTTTATTTTCAGCGAAGAGTGGGAAAAAGATTGAAAGTTATCAATCT